>JAGBFZ010000428.1 GCA_018110855.1 Oscillospiraceae bacterium | reverse complement strand
TTCTCAAGGGAAATCACGATTACTGGTGGACCACTGCTGCCAAAATGAACAGATTCCTTGAGGAAATGGGGTTCGACAGCATACATATCCTGCACAATAACTGCTATGCCTATGATATATTCGGCATATGCGGGACCCGAGGCTGGATAAACGATGACAGCGAGCCTGCCGATGCCAAGGTGCTGGCGAGGGAGGCAAGCCGTCTGGAAACGTCCATCGTGTCCGCCGAGCAGGCAGGGCTTGAGCCGATAGTCTTTCTGCATTATCCGCCACTGTACGGAAATGATTACAATGCAGACCTTCTTGACGTGATGTATAAGCATAATATCACAAAATGCTATTACGGTCACGTTCACGGAAAGGGGCATCAGAATGCGGTAAACGGTGAGAGGGACGGTATTGAGTTTCAACTTGTTTCAGCAGATTATGTGCAATTTTGCCCTGTTAAAATTATGTGATTTGTGCAAAATGCAGAAATGTTGAAATAGGTATAGCTTTATTGCTGAAACTATGATATAATCTTTTTATATGCTTTAATTAAAATGGAGGATGTTGTAAATGAGCTTAAAATCTGCAAATAAAATTGAGACAAACATTTATGAGCTTGAGGTGGAGGCTTCCGCAGAGGAGTTTGAGTCCGCTGTTCAGGCTGCATATTCCAAGGCAAAGAATAAGATAAACGTTCCCGGCTTCAGAAAGGGCAAGGCTCCCCGCAAAATGATCGAGAAGCTTTACGGCGAGAGCTGCTTCTATGATGACGCTGTTAATGCAATGGTTCCTTATATTGTAGGAAATGCAATAGATGAGGCAGGCATTGAGGTAGTAGACCGTCCTGAGATCGACGTTACTGCTCTTTCAAAGGAGAACGGTGTTTCCTTTAAGGTAAAGTGCACTGCTAAGCCCGAGGTTGAAATTGCCGATTATAAGGGAATAGAAGTTGAAAAATCTGTCAAGACTATCACTGACGAGGACGTTGATAACCAGCTCAAGTCCATGCAGGAGAGAAACGGCAGACTTATCACCATCGAGGACAGAGCTGTTCAGAACGGCGATACTGTTGTTATCGACTTTGAAGGCTTTATGGACGGCAAGGCATTCGACGGCGGCAAGGAAGACGGCTTCAGCCTCAAGATCGGTTCAGGTCAGTTCATTCCCGGCTTCGAGGATCAGATCATCGGCAAGTCCACAGGCGAGGATTTCACTATCAATGTGACCTTCCCTGAGAACTATCAGATGGAGGAGCTTGCAGGCAAGCCTGCAGAGTTCAGGATCAAGCTTCATGAGATCAAGGCTACCGAGCTTCCTGAGCTTGATGATGATTTCGCTAAGGATACATCTGAGTTTGATACTCTTGACGAGCTTAAGGCTGACCTTAAGAAGAAGCTTGAGGAGAATGCTTCCAAGAACGCTGAGGCTGCTGCTGAGAACGCAATTTTTGACGCACTTATCGAGAAGATGAAGGCTGAGATCCCTCAGGTTATGTTCGAGAATAAGATCGACGATATGGTTAGGGATTTCGAGATGAGGCTTTCCCAGCAGGGTCTTGATCTTCCTATGTACCTCTCATTCACAGGCATGGATGAGGCTGCATTCAGAGATACCTTCAAGGATCAGGCTGAAAAGACTGTTAAGCTCAGACTTGCTCTTGAGAAGATCGCAAAGCTTGAAAATATCGAAGTCACTGAGGATCAGATGATGGAAGAGCTTAAGAAGATGGCTGATGTTTATAAGGTTTCCCTCAATCAGCTTATGAGCGTTATCAGCCCCGTTTCACTCAAAACTGATATGCTTGTTACCGAGGCTTCCAAGCTTGTAAAGGACAGCGCTGTTATCAAGTAATTTATCCGCTTCAAATACATTTCGGAGGTGTTTCTGATGAGCTTAGTGCCATATGTTGTTGAACAGACAGGCCGCGGCGAGCGCAGCATGGATATCTATTCAAGGCTCCTTAATGACAGAATTATCATTCTGTCCGAGGACGTGAACAATACCACCGCAAGCCTTGTCATTGCTCAGATGCTGTTCCTTGAGGGGCAGGATCCTGAGAAGGATATTTCCTTCTATATCAACAGTCCAGGCGGCGTTATTACCGCAGGCATGGCAATTTATGATACTATGCAGTATATCAAGTGCGATGTTTCCACTATCTGCATGGGTATGGCAGCTTCAATGGGAGCATTTCTCCTTTCCGCAGGTGCAAAGGGCAAGAGATTTGCTCTTCCAAATTCGGAGATATTGATCCACCAGCCTCTTATTTCCGGCGGCGGTATCTCAGGTCAATGCACCGATATCAAGATCCACTCAGACCATATGGTTCATACTCGTCAGAAGCTCAACGAGATCCTTGCTGCAAATACAGGCAAGCCCCTTGACGTTATCGAGCGTGATACCGAGAGAGACAATTACCTTACTGCCCGGGAGGCAATGGAATACGGTCTTATCGACAAGGTCATTGAGCACAGATAATGATTTTTTTGCTCTGCTGTCGTTTCGGCGGCAGAGCAATGCTGTATTTTTAACTAATTTTCCATAAGGAAAGGAATGGTAACAGATGCCGTCAGAAAGAGGACCAAAACGCTGCAGCTTCTGCGGCAGACCCGAAACAGCAGCTCAGAATATTTTTTCTGCAGGCGGTGCAAATATCTGCGACAGCTGTGTTGTTTACTGCTATGAAATGCTCATGAACAATGAGCAGCTGGGCTATGTTCCCGACCCCGAGCATTTTGACAGAATGAACAAAATGGGCGGTTCCCATGAGTTCAAGATTAAAAAACCCGCAGAGATAAAAAAGGTGCTTGACGAGTATGTGATAGGTCAGGATATGGCAAAAATTGCTCTGTCTGTTGCTGTATACAACCATTATAAGAGAATTGTATCGGCAGGTAAGGGTGAAAAGGACGATGTTGAGCTTCAGAAGTCCAACGTTATCCTTCTGGGTCCCACAGGTGTCGGAAAGACTCTCATTGCCTCAACGCTTGCAAAGATTCTTGACGTTCCC
>JAGBFZ010000427.1 GCA_018110855.1 Oscillospiraceae bacterium | reverse complement strand
TTTTCGACAGACTGATGCGGCTGCTTTTTCGGGGGCAGCCGCATTTTTACTACTATATATATAATTTTTCAGACAGCTCAATTACCGCCGCTGTTTCTTTCCTTGGCAAGCTTCATGACCTCTACATATATGGCAGCCACCACCGAATACATCTCGGGCGGTATCCCCTGTCCCACGTTGAGCATAGTAAGCACCGCCGCCGCACTGTCGTCACGATAGATGGGAACGCCGCTTTCGTCCGCAAGGGAGATTATCCGCTCTGCAGCATGGCCATGCCCCGCCGCAACAACTATGGGGCTGTAATCCTTCTCGGGATTGTATTTGAGAGCCACAGCTGCGCTCTTTTTTGCATCAGACTTTAACATTCAGACCACTCCTTTGGCTGCCAAGCTTCGGGAAAACCTGATCGAGAGTTCTTTTCTCACGAAGTCCCTCAACCAGCGAAGCCGTAACATGATATCCGTTTGCCTCCGCTATTTTCGGAATGACCGATCTAATAGGCACAAACACATTCTCCAGCTTTTCGGGACACAAAAGCATGACTGTCATGTTCCTGTTCTTTTCGTATATCTCAAGCTCGAAATAGCCTGTATCCTCAATATCAAAGCACAGAAGCATATGAGAGCCTGCCTCATGATCTCCCCCGCTGCCCCTTTTCTTATTATTCTCCACAAGCTCCTCTGCATTGGGATCCACCCAAAGCTCGCCGAATGCCCTTATTCCGAATGCGTCAAGGGGCACAAACTGATGGATAAGAGGCGTGAACACTCCGGGAGCAGTGAGCATATTCTGCACCATATCGCTCCTTGTGGTCCCCGACAGCGCCTGAAGCATACTGCTGTTGATATTTTTGGCAAGAAAATCCGTAAGAGTTTCCATGGAGGTTGCTGCTGATATTTTATATTCTCCGCTCTGAGCCATTTCTCCAATAGCAGAATTAAGCCCCTGAGCAAGGGTTATCATATTTTCATTGCTGTCCCCGTCGATATTTTCAAGGATAACGTTGAGCCTGTCGATAAGCGCGTCAAGATCTCTGGTTGCTTCAAGCTCGTTAAAAATGCTTTGCAGGGCGTTTCTCATGGCGGGAGTATTGGGTATTACAGCACCCAGCAGCTTTTGCAACGCTCCGTCTCCCTCGGTGAAATCCACCGTTGAAAGCACCCTTGAGAGAGTTCCTTCGGGTATCCTTGCCGCCATATGTCTGGCTCCTGCCGCAAGGAGATTTACAGCAGAGCGCAGCTCCGCTTCATGGGAGGCGGTCTCCGAATTAATAAGCGCCGACTGCTTTGCTTCGGGAGAGAGATACTCATTCCCCTTTATGTAATCATCAAAAAGCTGCTCTAAATTTTCCGTAAGGGAAAGATTATTGTCAAGCCCCATCTTCTCTGCCTGCTCGGGTGAAAGCTTCAGGTTTTCACACATCATCAGCAGTGAATCAAAGCTCCCTCTGAGAGCGTCGGGGTCATCATTGTACCTTGACATATTGTGAACAATTAGAGGCAGAAGATTTTTTGTATTGTCAGTTAAAAGCAAACTGTGCTCGGTAAATCCAAGCAGCTTTAACAATGTAGGCTTCAGCGATGCAAAATTCGCTCCCCCGTCAGATCCCGAAAGCGCCTTTGCCGCCGCAGCAAGCTCCTCCGAAACAGCCTTGCCCGGAGCCGCCTCCATAGAAAGATACTTAAAATTTGCAGAAAGAGATCTGAGTATCTCGTCCTTTGAGGAAACGTTTGCCGCCGCCTTTGCAAAATCCGCTACAGCTGCTTTCAGCTCCTCCGCTCCCACAAATTCCCCTTTGGCTGAAAAATCAACTATGTCCTTTAAAACGCCCCACAGCTTATCTCCGAAAATGGTGGCGTTTTTCTGCTGAGCAGCCATATCCCCTGCCAGATTGGAGGGGTTCAGCATTACCTCCGAGGCAAATTCGGTGAGCTTGCCCAGCGCCTCTGCGTCTCCGCTCTCCTTCACGAGATTCAGAGCTTCTGTTGAAATAAGCTCCTTTGCCGCATTCAGAGCCGACGATGGATCCTTTACCGTCCCGGCAGAGGAGCGCATGATCATGCCGCCGCTTTCATCCTTCAGATTCTGCTCGGCGTTCTCTCCTCCACGGTCGTTGGTCTTGACCACCTGCATCTGATTTCCCAGATCAAACACCTGACCTGTGGGATTCTGCGCTGCGTCGCTCTGACGATTATGATTATTGTTCTGGGCATAATCTCTCGGAGCAGTGGGTGTGGTTATCTGAATAAGATCTGACATTTTTCTCCCCCCTTCCTGAAAAAGCATATACTTAATCAGTTTAATTTTAACACATTTTCACCTTGATTTTCAACGCTTACGGCAGGAAATTTCTCATTTTTGTTAAAAATGACCTAAAATCTCGCTGATTTTTTTCAAGTCTTATAGAAATTATCTTTAAAAATCCGCTTGTAGTTATTCAAATTTTATAGTATAATATAAGTGTATAATTTTGCCGACCCGAAGATACTCAGGAACAGGCAGACCATAATATATATTTTTTCAGCGGCATTTGGCTGCGATATCTTTTTAAATTATACATAAATATGATCTCTGAGGGAACTTTATTCCTCCCGATGGGAACGGGCATAGGGTGCCCTCACGGAAAGGACGGTAAACATAATGGCTCGGTTTGAAGCAGGCATGGAATCAATGGTTGATATGTACATATTTGAAACCACTTCCCTCTTGGAGCAGCTTGACCAGATACTCATGAAAACCGAAAACGAAAACAGCTTCGGTGAAGAGGAGATCAACGAGATCTTCCGTATAATGCATACTATCAAGGGCTCCTCGGCAATGATGGGTCTTGACAATATGTCTCACCTTGCTCACGCAATTGAAGATATGTTTTATATTGTCAGGGAGGATAATCCTGTCATTTCCGATATGCGAAGCCTTTATGAGCTGGTTTTCACTGCCTCCGACCTTCTCAAGGCGGAGATCGACCTCATTCAGGATGAGAACAGTGAGCCTACCGATTTCAGCGATCAGATGACTAAGATAAAGAATTTTGCTGCTATGCTCAAAAACGGCGGCACGCCCGCTCCCGAGGCAGCAGCCGAGGAGACTGCCGAGGCTCCCGTGCAAAGCTCCGATGAAATGATAACCGTTACCACAGGCGGCGGCGACAACAGCACCACTGTCAAGGTCACCTTTGAGGATGACTGCAAGATGGAGAATCTCCGTGCGCTGCTGGTAGTAAACAATATCAGGAATGAATGCTCCATGCTCAGATTCGAGCCTGAGGATATCGAGGATAATTCGGACACAGCCGCTTATATAGTTGAAAACGGCTTCATTATCCACTTCACCCCCGCACAGACTACTGCGGAGGATATCATCAGCCTTATAGGCAGCACCATGAACGTAAAGGCTTGCGAGATCATCTCCATGGGCGGCGAAAAGACCGAGGAAGTCCCTGCATACACCCTCACCTGTGCAAAGGTGGAATTTGCAGAGGACTGCAAGATGGAAAATCTCCGTGCTCTCATGGTGGTCAACAATATCCGTGAGGAATGTGAGCAGCTTGCCTTCGTTCCTGCCGATATCGAAACTAATCAGTCCTCGGCTCAGACTATCAGAGACAACGGCTTCATCGTTTATTTCAAATCTGAATACGGCGATGACGCTATCCTCAAAATAATCGGCGAGACTGCCAATGTTGCAAGCGTTACCGTTTTAAATACAGGTTCGGACGCTCCCGCACAGGCAGAAGCCGCTCCCGCTCCCACAGCCGCAGCTCCCGCTGCTGAAGCAGAGGCTCCCAAGGCTGAAGCAAAGCCCGAAGAGGCTCCAAAGGCTGAAGCAAAGCCCGAAGAGGCTCCAAAGGCTGAGGCAAAGCCCGCTCCAAAGGCTGAGACAAAGCCTGCGGATAAAAAGCCTTCGGAAAATAAATCCTCCGGTGCTGCAAAGCAGTCCCTTATCAGCGTTAACCTTTACAAGCTGGATCAGCTTCTCGATCTGGTGGGCGAGATCGTTATCACAGAAGCGATGGTAACATCAAACCCCGACCTCAAGGGCATGAGGCTCGACAATTTCCAGAAGGCTGCCCGTCAGCTCAGAAAGCTCAATTCCGAGCTTCAGGATATAGTAATGTCTATCCGAATGGTCCCCATCTCGGGTGCATTCAATAAAATGACCCGAATCGTCCGTGATATGAAGGTCAAGCTCAACAAGGACGTTGACCTTATTTTCGAGGGCGAGGAGACTGAGGTGGATAAATCCATTATCGACAACCTGAACGATCCCCTTATGCACATGGTCAGAAACTCCATGGACCACGGCATTGAGGAAACTGCCGAGGAGCGTATCGCTGCAGGCAAGAATCCCAAGGGTAAGATCACCCTTTCCGCATACAGCTCATCGGGAGAGGTCGTTATCGTTGTTGCCGATGACGGCATGGGCATGAATCCAGAAAAGCTCCTTGACAAGGCGGAGAAAAACGGTATCCTTACAAAGCCCCGCTCCGAATACACCGAAAAGGAAGCTCTGGGTCTTATCATGCTCCCCGGCTTCTCCACCAACGAGACTGTTACCGAATATTCGGGCAGAGGCGTTGGAATGGACGTTGTAAGACAGAATATCGAGAAATGCGGCGGCACCGTTTCCGTTGACTCCAAGCTGGGCGAGGGAACGAGCTTTATCATCAAGATCCCTCTCTCCCTCTCCATTGTGGACGGTATGGAGGTATCCGTAGGAAGCTCTATCTTCACTATCCCCATCAGCTACATAAAGGAATCCTTCAAGCTCAAGCCCAATCAGGTGCTCAGAGACACCGACGGCAGAGAAATGGTCATGATAAGAGGCGAATGCTATCCCCTTATCCGTCTCTACGAGCTTTATGACTTAGACGGTGCAAAGACCGACCTCTATTCGGGAATCATCATCCTCATTGAATCCGACGGAAAGTGCGCATGCCTCCTTGCTGATGAGCTGATCGGCGAGCAGCAGGTAGTTGTAAAGCCCTTCCCGCCCCTGCTCAACAACTTCAATGTCAAGCAGAACGGTATGTCGGGCTGCTCTATCTTAGGAGACGGCTCCATCACCATTATCCTTGACGTAAGCAACATCATATCCGATTTTTAAAGAAAGGGGAGGCTTTCTGCTATGAGCAACATTACAAAGGAAGAAAATAAAGATCTTGTCACTGCCGGCGGCGAGGTGCTGCTTTTCACCCTTGACGACGTGGTTTACGGCATTGAGATCAAATATATCAATGAAATTATCGGTATCGAGCAGATAACCGTTGTTCCCAAGGTCCCCGACTACATCAAGGGAATAATCAATCTCCGCGGCAAAACTGTGCCTATCATCAGCGTGAGAAAGCGCTTCGGCAAGGAGGAGATCCCCTACGATGAGCGCACCTGCATTATCGTTCTCGAATTTGACGGCGGCAATCAGGCGGGAATCATCGTTGACAGGGTAAGAGAAGTAACTCAGGCAAAGCCTGAGGAGATCTGCGCAACTCCTGCAAACAAAAACGTCAACGCTAATCACTACATTAAAAATATTATCGAAAATTCCGAGGGAATCAAGCTCCTTCTCAACTGTGAAAAGCTGGTAATGGAACAGTGATTCTCTTTATCGGAGGTATCATGCCATGCTGAAGCTAACGGATAATGACTTTTTCCGTCTCGTTGAATTTATTAAAACAAATTACGGTATAAACCTTGAAAAAAAGCGTGTGCTTATCGAGGGGCGGCTTACGGGAATAGTTTCTTCAAGCGGCTTTGACAGCTTTACCGACTATATAAACTATGCTCTGAGCGACAGCAGCGGAAAGGAAACTATCCGTCTGGTCAATAAGCTCACCACTAACCACACCTTCTTCATGAGGGAGCCTGAGCATTTTTCCTTCCTTGAAAGCGTGGTCCTGCCATATATCGAATCCACCGTCAGGGATAAGGACGCCCGCATCTGGTGCGCCGCATCCTCCACAGGACAGGAGCCGTATACCATTGCAATGACCATTGACGAATATTTCGGCGGACGCAAGGCAGGCTGGGACACCACTATCCTCGCCACCGACCTTGACACCGACGTTCTTCGCACCGCCAAGGCAGGGATCTATTCGGAGGAAATGCTGAACGGTCTGCCCGACAAGTGGATAGATAAATATTTCCGCCGCATTGAGGGCGATAACTATCAGATCGTGGACAGCATCAGGAACGAGGTCGTTTTCAAGAAATTCAACCTTATGGATCCTATTGTCTGCAAGAAGCCCTTCGACCTGATAAGCTGCCGAAATGTTATGATCTATTTTGACGCCGACACAAAAAACGCCCTTATCGAGCGGTTTTATGATGTTACCAAAAAGGGCGGCTACCTTTTCATAGGTCACGCCGAAAATGTTTCGAGAGACACCAGATATTCATACATTAAGCCCGCAATTTACAGGCGGGAGAAATAATCTGCGGCATTTCCACAGACGTTCCCCCGGAATGAGCTGCGGATAATTTCCGCAGAGGCTGCGAGGTATATCAACATCAATGATTAAGGTTCTCATAGTAGATGACTCAATAATGTTTACCGAGCTTTTGAAAAAAAGGCTTTCGGAATATGACGGCATCACCGTTGTGGGTACAGCCTCCGATCCTTATGAGGCAAGAGATAAGATCCTTGAGCTTGGACCCGATATTATGACTCTGGACATTGAAATGCCCAGAATGGACGGTGTGAAATTTCTCAAAAGACTTCTTCCCCAGTATTCCATACCTGTTATTGTGATATCCTCTCTCACGTCAAAATCAGAAGAAGCGGTGAGAGCAGGCGCAGTGAGCTTTCGCCAAAAGCCCGATGTTTCTTCCCATTCCGAAATAGACAAATTCATCACAAATGTTGCCTCCGACATCGAAAAGGCAGCCAGAGGAAATTCAAAGAATTTCAGCGAAGAGCTGCCCCGCAGCTCGGGCCGCCCTCTTCCACCGAAGCCTGACGGACTTTATAACAAGGGCGGTATCGAAATAATTGCGCTGGGAGCCTCCACAGGAGGAACAGATTCTCTTGAAAAGGTCATCCTCGATCTTCCCGAGGACTGTCCTCCTATTGTTATCACCCAGCATATGCCCCCTGTTTTTACGAAAATGTACGCTGAACGCCTTAACCGCAGCACTAAGTTCGCTGTTTTCGAAGCCTCAGACGGAATGAGACTGAAAAAAGGCATGTGCATTATTGCCGCAGGCGGGATGCAGATGGAGCTTCACAGAGACAGCAAAGGCTATTTCATCTCCAGCAAGGAGGGTGAAAAGGTCTCCGGACACTGCCCCTCTGTGGACGTATTGTTCACAAGCGTGGCAAAATGCGCAGGCAATGCCGCTGCAGCAGCTATTCTCACGGGTATGGGCGCTGACGGCGCCAAGGGTCTGCTCCTGATCCGCAAAGCAGGCGGCTACACCGTAGGTCAGAACAAGGAGACCTGCGTTGTGTACGGTATGCCCATGGAGGCAAAAAAAATGGGTGCTGTCTGCGATGAGGTCGCTCTTGAGGAGATCGGCAGCATGCTGAAAAAGAGAATGAAATATCCCGAAAGGAGCTGATTATTGTGGAGGAAGAAAAATTCCTGACCTTCCAGCTGTCAGGGCAGACCTTCGCAATCGAAATAAGCTGCGTTAAGGAAATATTAAACGGCTGCGGAAGCATCTCTCCCGTTCCCGAGTTTCCCGAATACGGCAAGGGCGTTATCAATCTCAGAGGCGATATCGTCCCTATTATCGACATGAGAGTGCGATTCAGCCTGCCGCCAATGGCTGAGACAGACAAGATATGCATTATCGTGACCGAATCAAAGGGCAGCGCAAAGTCCGAATATCTGGGCTATGTGGTGGATACAGTCTGCTCTGTGGTGGATTTCGACACAAGTCAGATATCCCCGCCCCCCTCGATCTCCGGTTCTTCAAGCCAGTATATCAAGGGCGTCTATAAGGGAAACGGTGAGATAATTATGATAATCTCCCCCGAGCTTCTGCTTACAGACCCTATGATCGAAGCTATTGACCAATATATGGAAGGCATATAATATTCGGGCGACGCACTTTGCTTCGCCCTTTACTATTTGTATTTGATATAAATAATTATACTTTTAGTATTTTTTGACTTTTTCAAAATTTTTTCAGAAAAAGCTAAACTTTATTTACTCTCCTGCCGATATATATTTTAAGAGCAATAGGGTAACTATGTAAAAATTTCAAGATCAATGGGTATCCCCTTAGAGAAAGGCGGAGATTTTATGGAAATCAAGAATTACACCAATGCGCTCAACGCCTATAGATACGCAAGCGAGTCTGCTTCAAGACCCGTTTCGGGCAAGGCTCAGCGGGATAAGAGAAAAAACACCGACAAGGCTGAATTTTCCTCTTCCGCAAGAGCCAGCTTTTCAGACTCCCTGAAGTCTGCGGCTAAGGCTGCGGCTGACAGCTCGGCTTCTCCCGAAAGGCTCGCCGCTCTCTCGGCAAAGATAGCGGACGGCAGCTACAATGTGCCCTCTGAGGATATCGCAGATTCCATTCTGGGTCTGTAAGCCTCATCCCCCCCTCGGAAAGGAATGAATTACATGGATTATAAGGCGCTTATCGTCTTTTTTGATGAGTACAACGCTAATTACAAGAGCTTTCTGAAATTTGAATACTCCAAGATGGATATGCTCAACAAGGGTGACATCGAAAAGCTCACCGCTTCTCTTTCCTCGGAGCAGGCATTCATTATGAAAAGCAACTCTCTTGAGAAGCAGCGTCTCACTCTTCTGGGCAAGGATAATGAAAAAAACTTCGAGCAGATAGTGAACGAAGCCCCCGAGGAGTATAAGGAACGTCTTGACGAGCAGCGCAAAAGCCTTTCCGAAATGATATATAAAATAAAGGAGCTTAACGATACAGCCAACATCATCGTTTCCGAAAGACTGAAAAAGATACGCAGCGCTGTGGGCGAGCTCGAAACCTACAACGGCAGCGGTGCTGTTCAGAAAGGAAGCGTTTCAGGCTCAAAGATACTGAATAACGCTTGATATTGCATTACTTCTTGCTTTTGAAAGGATAAATATATTATGGCTTCATCATTTTTCGGATTATACGTTCAGAGAGACGGACTTCAGCTCGCTCAGAAGGGTCTCGATATAACAGGACATAATATCACAAATATCAAGACCGAGGGCTACAGCAGGCAGCGTCTTGACGTGGTTTCTGTGGCTAATACCGCAGGCTGCCTCGGCTATAATACTCAGACTACTCTCGCAGGCAAGGGTGCTGACGCTGTGGGCGTTACTCA
Organism: Oscillospiraceae bacterium; assembly: GCA_018110855.1. Classification (GTDB taxonomy): domain Bacteria; phylum Bacillota; class Clostridia; order Oscillospirales; family Ruminococcaceae; genus Huintestinicola. Next base: position 13,344 of record JAGBFZ010000427.1, on the reverse strand, counting down.
GATAAGAGATAAGCTCCTTGACGCCAAGGTAAGAAGATACAGCGCAGAGCTTTGCGATACGGGTGCCAAGACCAACGTCCTTGCGGATATCGAGGATATCCTTGATGATGTTGAGAACGAAGAGGCGGGTCTCAGTGCAATTTTCGGAAATCTAAAGGCTTCCTTCCAGTCCTTCTCCGCCACAGGCGCAGACAGACAGGATCTTTCCACCGTTTCTATGAACTCTGCGGAATCGGTCATCAATGTCATCAAGAATTTCGATAAAAGAATAGGCGAGGTCGAGCTTGCCACAAGAGAGGATATCATCGCCACCAACGGCAGAGTGAACACCATTCTGAATCAGCTTGCCTCCCTGAACAAGCAGATCAAGGACGCTTACGTTCAGATGGATAACGTTTATGCCACAAAAAGCGGCTATCAGGCAGAGATCGACTACGGTCCCCTTGAGCTGAAGGACAGCTTCAACAAGCTCTGCGATGAGCTTTCCCAGTATATGAACATCAATGTTGAACAGCAAGCTGACGGCACATATGACGTTAAGTTTGCCGATGTTCAGCTCGTTCATAACGATTCCTATGCCAAGACCGACATCATCTTCTCCGATGAGCTTGAGGCAAGAAACGATTTTGCAGAGCTTCACATCAGCTCCCTTAATTCCCAGAAGGAATGGGACAAGTGCGAGCGTGAGATCACGCCTGCAATATCCGCAGAGCCTGAGCTCGAAAAGATGGTCAAGGATCTTAACGAATATATCTACGCAGGCAAGGTCAAAACCGCCTGCGAGCTTGAAAGAGAGATCATCGGCAAGGCAAATGAGCTGGGCGTTGATTACTCCCCCATTTTTATCAACAACAAGGATATTATGAGCGATAAGCAGATCAAAGGTCTGCCTACCTACGCAATTGAGGTGACAGAGCGCACCGATAAGCTATCCGGCGGCTCCATAAGCGGTCTTTTCGATGCCTACAACGGCAAGGGCTGCTACTCACAGGTAGGCGAAAACAACTACAACGGTATCAAGTATTATCAGGAGACTATCAGGTCCTTTGCAAATACAATGGTAAGAGAGTTCAATGCCATTTATAAGGATTATAATGACTCTGTCGATGCCGATAAGGAATTCAGGCTATTTGAATTTGAAGGCGGTCTTACCGAAGGCGATGTATCCGATCTGAAGATCGCAGATTCATGGAAAGAAAATGTCCTCCGCTGCGTTCATCCGAATATTGACGATGAAGGCAACCTTGACTATAACTACGACCAGCTGGATAACCTCTATATCAACAAGATACTTTCCGTATTTGACGGAAAATATGAATTCGGAAGCGAGCCTGATAAATTCACATTCGAGGGATTTATCCAGTATTACGGTCAAACTGTGGGCGGCGATCTGGAATATGAGCTTGGCAACTTCGATTCCACAAATATCATGCTCACAAGCGTTTCAGACGCAAGAGACGAGGTCATGGGCGTAAGCATGGACGAGGAAGGCGTTAACATGATGAACTACCAGAAATGGTACAACGCCATCTCCCGAATGATCTCCGCACTTGACGAGTGTCTCGACAAGCTTATCAACGGAACAGGAAAAGTAGGACTTTGATCCTCTCTGAACAAATAAGGAGTTGAATCCCAATGAGAGTAACAAACAATGCCTTCAGCGGAGCATTTTTAAACAGCTATAACTCTCTGCTGTCAGACTATCTCAAATCCCAGAAAAAGATACTCACACAGAGAAAATACAGCCGTGCCAGCGAGGATTCCGCTTCTGCAGCAAAGGCGGCTCATGTAAGAAAATCCCTTGAAAATCTGGATATTTATGATGAAAATCTCAACACCGCAAAGGATCTCTACTATGCAGCTGAGGACGCTCTTTACGATATCGCTGACAAGACCTATCTCAATGTTAAATCCAAGGTAGTATCCGTTCAGGACACTATGGATCAGACCGAGCTGGATATAATCGCACTTGAGCTTGAGCAGCAGGCTGAGCATATGGTCCAGGATATGAACACCGACTTTGCCACAAGGCAGATGTTCGGCTCCGCAAGCAATGACAAGACTCCATTTACCGTCTTTTCCCGCATTGAGATCGAGATGGCGGACGGCTCGGTCAAGATTTTTGGAAATGAGACCGATACAGCCGAGGTGGGAGGAAATGAAATTACTCTCCTTGAGGCAGGCTCCATCCAAACAGATGCCGAGGGAAACATTTCTGCAAACGGCATCGCACTTACCGAAACCGCAAACGGCTTATACACAGATGACAGCGGCAATCTCTATGCCGAGACTCCCGCAAAATATTACGACTCCGACGGCAATGAGATAACAGACCTTGCCAACTATTTGGGCGAGACCTATTACAGCAGCCCCGATAAAGACGCTGCGGATACCATAAAATTTACTGTAAACGGCAGCCCCGATTTCAGTCCGACCCCCAACGAAAGGATCGTCTGCTACAATGATATCCCTGTTGATCTTATGGGAGACGAGCTGAAAAATGCCGTTAACGGAAGCACCATCAAATATTATGATGACAAGGGCAAGCTTGTGGAAACCAAAGAAATAAACTACCCCACAACAAGCGGCGGAGCAGATGGCTTCCCCGGAACAAAACCCATTTATGTAGATATCGGTCTGGGCATGAAATATTATCCCGACGGCACTGTTAATCCCTCCACCGCCCTGAATATGAGCCTTAACGGAGCTGAGATAACAGGCTGCGGCACCGATAAGGACAACGATTCTCTGAATCTTATCCAGCTTGTATACGATACTGCGGCAGCTCTCAGAAGGGGCGACAAAGCAACCGTAAACCGCTATATCGACAAGCTGGACGAGGCAAACTCCAAGGTCATGGATTCCATCACGACTCTCGGCGTCAAGCAGACCAATATGCAGATGTATCTTGACAGAAATGAGGTTTACCGCATAAATCTTTGCGAGAAGCAGAACTCCATCGAGGGCGTGGATATCGAAAGGGAGATCACCAACATGAAGTCCATTGAAGCCGCATACAACGCTTCACTTTCCTTAGGCTCGGGAATTCTCCCCAAGAGCATTTTTGATTTTGTATAATTCTCCTAAATAAGATCATCACAGGAGGCAAATGCTATGGATCAGCTTTTAAATATCACCTCAGTCCCAATAAATGTGGAAATAAACGTAACCCGTGCAGAGCTTAAGCTCGACAACTCCGCACCCACGGTTCAGATAACGAAAAGTCCCGGAGGAATGCAGATAACCGCCGAGCCTATCAAGGTGAATATCGACAACACTGCCGCAAGAGAAAGTCTCGGCTACGGTCATAAGAATATCGACACCTTTGCCAAGGATGAGGCTCAGAAGGGAATTAAGGTTGCATATCAGGCGATCGCAAATATCGTTAACGAGGGCAATGCCTTAGGAAATTTTGAAGCCACTCCCGCATCCATCGCCGCTTCCAAGGTAAACAGGACCATGGAGACGATCATGGAATTTCTTCCCAAGGAAGGTCCTGATATCAGCTGGTCGGGCAACACCCTCAGCATAAACTATAAGGCAGAACAGCTCAATATGGACTGGAACACCAGCACCACCGCCAAGCTCGAATTTGTTCCCGGAACGGTGGAATTTATCGTGAACCAGCGTCCGAAGGTCGAGATCGAATATACGGGCGAGCCGATCTATTTCCCAAGAAGCGCCGCTCCCGGTTATGAGGAATGAGTATGAACGAAACTATCAACAGAATCAAGATAAAGACCCGTGACTTTGATGAGATCGAGGTCGCATCTTCCGAAATAATAACATTCCCCAACGGTTTATTTGCCTTTGAGGAATATAAGGATTATATTCTTATCTCCCCGCTGGGAAACGGAAAATGCCCCGTGTGGCTCCAGAGCGCAGAAAATCCCAATCTCTGCTTCATCCTCTTCGATCCGCTGGAATTCTGCGCGGATTATCGGGTAATGGTTGCAGATGAGGATGTTGCCGTGCTTGATATGGCCGATGATAACGACGCTAAATTCTACGTTATCGCTGTTATCCCCGAAAACAACATGGACGCTACCGTAAATCTGAAAAGTCCCATTATAATAAATACCCGAAACAACAAGGCGGCGCAGGTAATCACAGCGGACGATTATCCCATTAAATTCCCCGTGTTCGCTAAGGAGGGCTGATGTATGCTTATAATCACCCGAAAAACAGGCGAAGGAATACATATCGGTGAGGATGTTGTGGTTTCCGTGGTGGAAGCGGGAAAGGATAAGGTAAGACTCGGTATCAGCGCGCCCAAGGACGTTAAGATAATCCGCTCGGAGGTCTATGAATCCAAGGATTTCAACGTTGCAGCAGCAGTGAATAAGGTCTCCGCCGACTTTATGAACAAGTTCCTCACAGATTCCCCCGCTCAGCTCAATGAGATAAAATAACGAAAGGACGGTCATTCATATGGCAACCACACATGAAATAACCAGAATGACAGGTCTCGCCTCGGGTCTCGATATCGAGTCCTTAGTCAAGGCAGGCGTTGCCAATACAAAAAATTCACTTGATAAGAGAAAGCAGAAGCTCCAGTCTCTCCAGTGGAAGCAGGAGGCTTACAGAAGCGTCATATCCACATTGTCCGATTTTAAGAAGAAATATCTTAATATCGAGTCATCTACTTCTATCCGTGCAAATGCGGTAATGAAGTCCAACAAGGCAGAGTCCTCGGATGATTCCCTTATCGTTTCTGCATCTACACCCGCAGTTCCCGGAAAATATTCCATCACTTCCGTAAAAGCAGCCAAGTCAGCAGAGCTTATAGGAAAAAGAGCCTCTGCAGGTTCGGTGGAGCTTGATTTTTCCAGAGCGTCCGAAGGCAGCAATATCGTTACAGTTACCCTTGACGGCTCAGCAAGAAATATCACATTCGAGGGCGGAGCAAACGCTAAGGAGAATTTCCTCACTGCCCTTAATGACACCTTCAGTGAGATCAGCGCAGCACGCTTCTCCTTCAAGGACGGCTCAAACAAGCTCACCATTGAAAATGCAGCTGACGATAAGGTTTCCCATATCTTCACTGTGGGCTACGATTCTGCTGTTGGTCTTCAGAACGACGCCTCCAATATGATATCCAGTACCTCCGCACTGGGCAGCCTTGATTTTGTTCAGGAGCTTTCGGGAGACAGCTTTGAATTTTCCATAAACGGCGTTGATTTTACATTTAATAAAAACACCACCGTCAAGGAAATGATGAACACTATCAACAAGAATGGCAACGGCGTTACCATGAGCTTTAATGCCCTGACCCAGTCCTTTGAGCTGAAAACAAATGAGACAGGCGCAGGCAAGGAGCTGAAGATCTCCCAGACAAAGGGAAATCTTCTCAACTCTCTTTTCAATATCGGTGATGAGCTGGGTACCGCTCCAACCATCGCTGCAAACCTTACCGATAAAAACATCGACGATACCATCACAGATTTCAGCTTCACAGCCTCCAAAAACGGCTTTGCCTCGGGAGACAGCATAACCATCAACGGCAAGACCTTATCGGTTACAGGTCTCGCTCAGAAGCAGAAAACCGAAAAAATCACCATCGACGGCAATGAAGTAAACGCAAAGCTCTATACCGATGCAGACGGCAACAAGATATACTGCTACTCAAGAGACGGCGGAACAGTTTACGCAAAGAAAACTGCCGATGATAAATTTGAAGACGTTATGACCGTTTCCGCAGAGGGAACAGTCAACGTAGGCGGCAGCGATCTTGAGGGAGTTACCGAAGAAGCTCAGCTCAATGCCATGGGCATTGAAAAGAATTATAAGTTATACTCAGGCAATGAGTATGCAACAGCCCTGAATGACGCCTATAAGGCATCCTTCCCCGAAGGAACGGGCAGCTTCTCCGTTCAGGTATTTGATGATAGGGGAGCAGTGATCAAGTTCACCCCCGCTGAAGGCGAGGCAGTATCCGTTGAAGCATCGGGAAGTGTCACCGTTGACGGAGCATCCTCCAACTACACAGAGACACCATATGACGAAAATCGTGTTATTGCGGATATGGATAGTATCTCCTTTACAGTAAACGGCGGCACGGCTGTCAATATATCAGGCACGGGAGAGGACGGCAAGGTCAGCATAAATGATCTGGTAAATTCCGGATATTTCGTTTATGACAAGGATAACGGCGTTCTTGCGGTAACAGGCAAGAACATCATCGAATTCGAGGGCGAAAGCGGAGAAGCCATCAAAAAGCTTTTCGGCACAAGCACTCTGAGCGGCGTTGACAGCGAGGGCAGCATGACTCTCAGAGGCTCCAACGCTCAGATTACAATAAACGGAGTCACCCTTGAAAGCGCCTCCAACAGCTTTGCAGTTCAGGGAACCACATTCAGCATCAATAACGTCAAGGAGTTCACCGAGGACGATATCGCAAACGGTGACGCCGAGGAGATAACCGTTAACGTCTCCAAGGACACAAGCAGGATAAAGGAAACCATCTTAGGCTTTGTTGAGGCATATAACGAGCTTCTTGACAAGGTGCATGAGCAGCTTAACACCAGCCGTCCCAAGGACAGCGGAGATTATTTTGACCCCCTCACCGAAGATCAGAAGGACGAAATGGACGCTGATGAGATCGAAAAGTGGGAGGAAAAGGCAAAGACAGGTCTTTTATACCACGATACCACACTTTCTAAGGTGTTCACTCAGATCCGTGAGGCTGTGGGCACAGCAAATGTTGGCGGAATGACACTGCAGGCTCTCGGCATTGATACCTCCGATGATGTCAACGAATACGGCAAGCTCAAGATCAAGGACGAAAGCGTTCTCGATACCGCTATCGAAAAGTACGGCGATGAGATCGCAGCTTTCTTCACCGATACAAAGGATGGTCTCGGAACAGTCCTGAACAACGCCGTAAATGCCGCAATTGATACCAATACAGGCAAAAACGGCTATCCGAAGGGATCTCTCACAGCACTGGCAGGCGTTGAAAATACCCGCTCCGACCGCAAAAATCTTATCTTTAATCAGATATCCGATCTCCAGAGCCTTATTGAAAAGCTTAACGAGAAATACGAAAAGGAGCAGGAAAGACTGTGGAAGAGATACTCTGCCCTTGAATCCTATATCTCGACTATGAATAATCAGTCAACTTCCCTCTTCGGCTCCACCACAGGCACCACAGGCTGATATAATATCGGAGGATTAAAATGAACCCCTATCAGAAATATATGCAGCAGTCTGTCAACACAATGCCCCCTGCTCAGCTCCTGATCGCCCTGTATGACAAGGCGATCACCGAAATCAACAAGGCGATCATCTTCATTGAGGATAAGGATATCCCCAAAGCCCACAATTCCATCACAAGAGTAAGTGATATAGTAGATGCATTAGATTCGCATCTCAAGGTAAAGTACGAGATATCCGATAATTTAGCGGCTCTGTATCAGTATTTCCGTGAAAGACTTGTGGAGGCTAATATCAAAAAGGATCCCGAGATACTGAAGGAGATCCTTCCCATGATAACCGAGATCAGAGATGCCTTTTTTGAAGCAAGCAAGATCGCAAGATAAGGGAGGTCAGCCTATGGACCCCAGACTTCTGGAACTGGTGGATAAGAAGATCGACCAGCTCAGGCACTATAATGACATTACCTCACGGATAATCTACGAGGATATTGACGGTGTCGGCGACCTTATCAGACAGCGGCAGGACATTGTTACCGCCGTGGACGGCATATCAATGGAAATGCGCAGCCTGATAAACTCACGCTCCATCGAGCGTAAGGACACCATAAACGCCCTGCTTTCCTTCGAGGAGATAGACGGGCTGACAGGCTCCATGCTTGAGCTGTCCGAGAAGATCGGTGAGCTGAAAAAGCTGACCGATTCCATCAAGAAAAATGACAAGCTTGCCATTGAACGCCTTGAGCAGATGCGTGATGAGACATACGCCGAAATGACAAAGACCGCCAAAAGCAAAAAGGTGGTAAACTATTTCGGTGCCACTGCTGTTGATGTAAACAAGGGCAGCAAGCTGAATTCCGCACATTGATTAATTTTTCAACTCAATACACATACAGCACGGATATTCTTCGGAATGTCCGTGCTGTTTTTTGGTTTTGTATATTATTATCATATAAATATAATTTACAAACAGAAAAATATATACTACAATGTGTAAAATATACTTGACACAATGTAATGTGTGTGATATAATAGGATCATAAGGAAGGGCAGGCGATAGAATGGCTAAAAACCTGAAGCTGAAATCCGCACGGGCGGCGCTCGATATGTCCCAGCAGCAGCTTGCGGAGGCAGTCGGAGTCTCAAGGCAGACAATAAACGCCATTGAAAAGGGCGACTACAACCCAACTTTAAAGCTTTGCATTGATATATGCAAAACGCTTGGAAAAACACTTGACGAATTATTCTGGGGAAATGAGGAGGAATAATATGAGCAACAAAAAAGAAAAGCTTTTCGACCCTGCTTCAATAGGAATTGAGCCGCAGGAGTCCGCAGGCGATCTTATCAGTGACAAGGATCTCGATGAAATGCAGAAGGCAGAATCCTACAAGCTTACCTTCGGGATATTTCAGACATCATATTGGATATGGCTTATCGTATCCATAGCAATGCTCATCACAGCCGAGTTCAAGGACCATTATAATCTCTCGCTGTCGGTATTCGGAATTATTATTGAGCTTATTGATCTGGCAATGTACATTTTCTATGCGGCAAAGACCTCAGCAAAGGGACTTATGAGTGCTAAATTTGCAAAAGCTGCGGGCAAAAAAAGCTATATTATTGTATATCTGGCGATCGGTATCATGTATATGTGGTGTTGGTATTCTATGAGCATTTTTTTCAGGCTTTATATCGGACTTGTCTATCTGACCTTTTGCATCGTGGGATTGTATGCAATAAGAAACAATAAGGTCATTGAGAAAATGAACAGCGAAGAATGACAAAAATCACAGCCGCTCCCGTAACAAAACGGAAGCGGCTGTACATTTATATCAGTAATTATCTGTCGCAGAGCTTTACATAACCCTTTTCCTTGCTTACGCTCTTGTAAGCGGGACGGATTATCCTCTTGCTTGTCATAGACTCCTCAAAGCGGTGAGCACACCAGCCTGCCATTCTTGATGTAGCAAACAAAGGCGTGTACAGATCCTCGGGAATGCCCAGCATCTTATAAACAAAGCCGCTGTACATATCCACATTGGCACACATATCCTTGTCGTTGCCCCTGACAGTCTTGAAAAGCTCGGGAGTGAGACGTTCAATGGTCTCAAGAAGCCTGTACTCAGGCTCAAATTCGCTGTTTATCGCCATCTTTTCCGCATTCTTCTTGAGGATAACGGCTCTGGGGTCGGAGAGGGTATAAACCGCATGACCCATGCCGTAAATAAGACCGCTGCCGTCTCCTGCTTCCTTCTTGAGAATCTTTGTAAGGAAATCGGCAACCTCTCCCTCGTTGTCCCAGTGCTGAACATTTTCCATAACACAGCGCTGCATTTCAAGCACCTTGTGGTTTGCGCCGCCGTGACGGGGTCCCTTGAGAGAGCCGATAGCAGCGGAATATGCAGCATAGGGGTCTGTTCCCGAAGATGTAAGAACTCGGCAGGTAAATGTGGAGTTGTTTCCGCCGCCATGCTCGGCATGGAGCATGAGCATGATGTCAAGGAGCTTTGCCTCCTCATCGGTGTACTGCCTGTCGGGACGAAGCAGGGAAAGAATAGTTTCCGCAGTGGAAAGCCCCGGAGTAATGGGGTGCATGAACATTGTGCCGTGATTGTAATATCTCTGCTTGACATTGTAAGCGTCAACCATGATAACGGGCATCTTTGCGATTATAGAAATAGCCGTGTCAACCTCATGCTTTGCCCCCGTATCATCGGGACAGTCATCATAGGAATAAAGTGCAAGCACCGAACGGGACATCTTGTTCATGATATTTTTTGAGGGAGCTTTAAGTATCATATCCTCAAAAAATCCGTCGGGAAGCTCTCTGTTGCTGTCAAGAAGCCTGCCGAAGCTCTCAAGCTCCTCCTTGTCGGGAAGCTTGCCTGCCAGCAGAAGATATGCTATCTCCTCATAGCCGAAACGGTTCTCGGCAACAACATTTTCCACAAGGTCATTGATATTGTAGCCGCGGAAAACCAGCTTTCCCTCATCGGGGAACTTCTCGCCCTCGTTGAGCACATATCCGTGAACGTTGCATATATTTGTAACACCCGCCATAACGCCCGAGCCGTCGGGGTTTCTGAGTCCTCTTTTTACGCTGAATTTATCGTAATACTTGGGGTCGATCTTGTTGTTTTCCGTGTAAGCCTTGTAAAGCTTATCCATATTTTACCAGTCCTTTCATATACAAAATGTGCAGCGGAATGATATACTTTTCGCTTTTGCAAACGTAACAGATCTCTGCTCGCAAAACCGCATATATCAAAGCTTTTGCGGGCATTTCTCTGACGTTTGCAGCAGCGAAAAGTATAATTACCTCTGCACATCATTGTACAAATCCATTTACAAAGAAAGCGGAGATCACTCCTGAGGAAGCACGAACATATCGTAAATTGCCCGTGTTGCAGTCTCGAAATCCTCTTCCTCAACGCCGATGATGATGTTAAGCTCGGAGGAGCCCTGATCTATCATCTTAACATTGACTCTTGCATGAGCAAGTGCGCTGAACAGTCTGCCCGCTGTACCTCTTGCCTTTCTCATGCTCCGTCCGACAACGGCGATAAGTGCAAGATTATTCTCTATCTCAAGCTTGTCGGGGTGGCAGCGGAAATTGATCTCGTCAATGATAGCCTTTTCCTTGCCGATAAGCGCCTCGGAATTAACAACAATGCTCATGGTGTCAATACCCGAAGGCATATGCTCGAAGCAGAGACCGTTTTTCTCCAGAACTCTGAGAACATTTCTGCCGAAGCCCAGCTCCGCATTCATCATGTCCTTTTCTATCTGTATAACGGAAAAGCCCTTCTTGCCCGCAATACCTGTAATGGTGTACTTTGATGTTTCCGCAGTCTCGGAAACGATGAAGGTTCCCCTGTCCTCGGGGTGATTTGTGTTCTTGATGTTGATGGGTATGCCTGCTTTTCTTACGGGGAAAATAGCGTCCTCGTGAAGAACTGTGGCTCCCATATAAGCAAGCTCTCTCAGCTCTCTGTAAGTGATGGTGGTGATAGGCTTAGGATTATCAACAACTCTGGGGTCGCAGATAAGGAAGCCGCTTACATCGGTCCAGTTCTCGTAGATAACGGCATTCACAGCGTTTGCAACGATGGAGCCTGTAACGTCCGAGCCGCCTCTTGAGAAGGTCTTGATGGTATCATTGGGCATTGAGCCGTAGAATCCGGGAATTACCGCATGAGCCGAAGAAGCAAGCCTCGGAGCGAGAAGGGAACGTGTGGTCTCAAGGTCGAAAGCGCCCTTTTCGTCAAAGCGGATATAGCCTGCAGGGTCAATAAAATCAAAGCCTAAAAATTTTGCAAGAACAATGGAATTAAGATATTCACCGCGGCTTGCTGCATAATCTCTGCCCGCCCTGTGAGCGAAAGCGTTCTTGATGTTTGCAAATTCGTCTGCAAGAGAAAGCTCGATGCCAAGCTCGTTTATAATTGAATTGAAGCGTTCCTCGATAGCCTCAAATGCCTTGTCGAAGCTCTCTCCCTTAACGGCGAGATCGTAGCAGCCGTAAAGCATATCTGTGACCTTTGTATCTCCGCTGTGACGCTTTCCGGGAGCGGAAGCCACAACGAATCTTCTTGCGGGGTCTGAAAGAACGATATCCGCCACCTTGCGGAACTGTCCTGCGTCGGCAAGAGAGCTTCCGCCGAACTTGACTACCTTAGTGTTTTCCATAATACTATCTTCTCCATTTTAATGAATATATATGAGGGAAATCCCCTTGTATCGTATATTAATACTATTACATTATATCCTATTTTTCGCCCTCGGTCAATTGCCATATAAGACAAATTTTTTCCCGTCTCTCCTTGTCCTTTTAGGAAATACTGCTGTATTTGAGAGACGGACACATTGTAGTCTTTTCCGTAATATAATTCATCTATAAAAAAACATATTGACACGACTTGAATTATGCGCTATAATAATATATAAGCATAGTTGTGCGTATTTATGCATTATCACTTTTATGCATTGAATCAATATATATAATAAGGTGGAATAAAAGGAATGGGTATTTTAGACGGACTTTTCGGAAATTACAGCAAAAGAGAGCTGAAAAAAATTGACCCGATAAAGCAGAAGGTATTAGACCTTGATGAGGAATACAGCAAGCTCAGTGAAAAGGAGCTGAAGGGAAAGACCCCCGAATTTAAAGAAAGACTTGCAAACGGCGAGACTCTTGACGACATTCTTCCCGAGGCTCTTGCAACCGTAAGAGAAGCGGCATACAGAGTTCTGGGCAAGAAGCCCTATCCCGTGCAGATAATCGGTGCCATCGTTCTTCATCAGGGACGAATCGCCGAGATGAGAACAGGTGAGGGTAAAACCCTCGTTGCCTGCTGTGCCTCATATCTGAACGCTCTCGACGGCAAGGGCGTCCACGTTGTAACTGTTAACGACTACCTTGCAAAATCTCAGTCGGAGGAAATGGGCAAGGTTTACAGATACTTAGGTCTCACCATCGGCTGTATCCTTCACGATCTGGACAACGACCAGCGCCGTGAGGCATATAACTGCGATATCACCTATGGTACAAACAACGAGTTCGGCTTCGACTATCTCCGTGACAACATGGTCATCTACAAGAGCGAAAAGGTTCAGAGAGAATTTAATTTCGCCATCGTGGACGAGGTTGACTCTATCCTTATAGATGAAGCGAGAACCCCCCTTATCATTTCGGGAAGAGGAGATAAATCCACCGAATGGTACACCCTTGCGGATAAATTTGCCAAGGGCTTAAAGCCTTTCATTGTTGCCGAAATGGACACAAAGACCGATCAGGAGGAGATCGCAGAGGACTGCGATTACATCATTGACGAAAAGGCAAAGACCGCAACCATCACCCGTCAGGGCGTTAAAAAGGCGGAGAAGTATTTCAATGTAGCAAACCTTTACGATGCTGAAAACTCCACTCTTCTCCACCATGTAAATCAGGCTCTCAAGGCAAACGGCGTAATGAAGAAGGATATTGACTACGTTGTAAACGAAGGCGAGATCGTTATCGTTGATGAATTTACAGGCCGTCTCATGATGGGCCGCCGCTATAATGACGGTCTCCATCAGGCAATTGAGGCAAAGGAAGGCGTAAAGGTAGCCCACGAGTCCAAGACCCTTGCTTCAATCACATTCCAGAACTTCTTCCGTCTCTATCACAAGCTGTCGGGTATGACAGGT
>JAGBFZ010000426.1 GCA_018110855.1 Oscillospiraceae bacterium | reverse complement strand
CCGAAATTTTCTGACGAAAATCACAAAACTCTCAAGAAAGGATGGTAATAATAATGAGTTCATTCTGGGATAAATTTTCAGGCATATACGACCTGAACGAGATCCTTTTCAACCGCTCGGTCAACAAGCAGATGGTAAAAGCAGTTGAAAGCGAGATACCGAAGGGTGCAAAGGTCCTTGACTGCGCCGCAGGAACGGGTATGCTATCCATGGCGGCTGCAAAAAAAGCGGGAAAGGTACTCTGCACCGATCGTTCACGCAAAATGCTCATTCAGGCAATGAAGAAAGCCCGCAGAAAAGGTGTTTACAACATAGCCTTCGCAAGACGTGACATCACCGCTCTGAAAGACCCCGACAACAGCTATGATGTTGTCATTGCAGGAAACGTTATGCATCTGCTAGACGATCCCGAAAAGGCATTTTCCGAGCTTGTGAGAGTAACAAAAAAGGGCGGCAAAATAATTATCCCCACCTACCTCACAAGAGAGTCGGGACTGTTTTTCAAACTTTGCATCATGATCTATAAACTTTTAGGATATGCCCCCACAGCCGATTTGTACACAGAAGAATACATTCGCTTTATCGAAAAAAATGCCGAGAAAAACTGCTGCGCAGAATACAGCGTAAGGCTGCTTCTTGGCAATATCCCCGCAGGCTTTGCGGTAATAAAAAAGTAAGAAGGAGCGGACAATATGGATAACAAGGACGAATTTCTCTGCGTTCATGAGGACGTGGTGGAAAAAGTAAAATCCCAGCTTCCCCCCGACGAGATCCTCTACGATCTGGCAGAGCTTTTCAAGGTTTTCGGAGACACCACAAGGATACGCATACTCTATGCCCTTTTTGAATCCGAGCTGTGCGTAAACGATATGGCGCAGCTTTTAGGGCTGAGTCAGACAGCGGTATCCCATCAGCTGAGAGTGCTCAAAAACAACAAGCTGGTGCGTTTCCGCAAGGAAGGCAAGATCGTATTTTACTCCCTGTCTGACGATCATGTAAGAAGCATTATCGAGATGGGCATGGAACACGTTGAGGAATAAAATCAGGAGGTAATTTATATGAAAAAGGTATTTAAGCTTGAAGATCTTGACTGCGCAAACTGCGCAAAGAAAATGGAGGACGCAATAAACAAAATAGACGGGGTTGAATCCGCATCGGTCAGCTTTATTTCACAGAAGCTCACCATCACTGCCGATGACGAACGCTTTGACGAGATAATGAAAAAAGCGGCAGCTGCCTGCAAAAAGATCGAGCCTGACTGTACAATTATAATGAAATAAGAGGAAACCATGAGCAGAAAACAGAAAAAAATGCTGACAAGGATAATCATCAGCTTTGTTATCCTTGCTGCAGAAATGATTATTTTCGGCGTCACAAAAGCCGATATCGGGATATGGAAGCTCATATTATTTCTTATCCCATATCTGATAATAGGATATGATATTCTTAGAAAAGCCCTTCTCGGTATAATACATTTACAGCTTTTTGACGAGAGCTTTCTTATGACTGTTGCCACCATAGGCGCATTTGCTACGGGCGAATATGCCGAGGGAACGGCAGTAATGCTTTTCTATCAGGTGGGAGAGCTTTTTCAGTCCTGCGCTGTGAGCAAATCGAGAAAGTCGATTTCCGAGCTTATGGATATCCGTCCCGATTATGCCAATATTGTGGACGAAAACGGCAGGCTTATTCAGGTCGATCCCGAGGAAGTTGAGATCGGCTCTGTTATCACAGTCAAGGCAGGTGAAAAGGTTCCCCTTGACGGCGTTGTTATCTCAGGAACATCGGCAGTTGACACCTCCGCTCTCACGGGTGAATCCATTCCCCGTGACATCTGCGAGGGCAGCGAGATAATAAGCGGCTGCGTTAATCTCACAGGTATATTAAAAATAAAAGTTACAAAGGAATTCGGACAGTCCACCGTTTCAAAAATTCTGGAGCTTGTGGAAAATTCTCAGGAGAAGAAGTCAAAAAGCGAGAATTTCATCTCAAAATTCGCCCGAATATATACCCCTGCGGTAGTCATCGGTGCTCTTGTCCTTGCCCTTATCCCTCCTCTGCTTACGGACGGCGATTTCGGCAAATGGGTTTACAGAGCAATGACATTCCTTGTAATATCCTGTCCCTGCGCTCTTGTAATTTCCATTCCTCTCACGTTTTTCAGCGGTATCGGCGGAGCTTCAAAGGCGGGAATACTCATAAAGGGCGGAAATTATCTTGAGGCATTGGCAAGCGCAGGCGTTATCGTTTTCGACAAAACGGGAACTCTCACCAAGGGCAGCTTTGAGGTAACGGCAGTTCATTCGGATAAAATGGACGAATCGTCACTTCTTGAAACAGCCGCTCTTGCCGAATGCTATTCGGACCATCCCATTTCTCTTTCACTGAAACGAGCATGGGGAAAGGAGTGCGACCCCTCCCGTATTGAAAATACCGAAGAGATCGCAGGTCACGGCGTTAAAGCGGTAATTGACGGAAAGACCGTCCTTGCGGGAAATATGAAGCTTATGAAATCCGAGGGAATTTCCGAAGCCCATGACTGTCACCATGCAGGCACCGCTGTTCATGTTGCGGTAAACGGCGTTTACATGGGTCATATAATCATCTCGGACGCTCTCAAGGAGGGCGCAAAGGAAGCCATGGAAAATCTGCGCAATATGGGCGTTCAAAAGACCGTTATTCTTACGGGAGACGACCGCAGAGTAGGCGAGCAATGTGCAAAAGCACTTGGCATTGATGAGTATCATGCGGAGCTTCTCCCTGCAGACAAGGTTGACTGCGTTGAAAAGCTGCTTGCGGAAAAATCTCCCAAAAGCTCCCTTATTTTCGTAGGAGACGGCATAAATGACGCCCCCGTTCTCACAAGAGCGGATATAGGCATCGCCATGGGCGCAATGGGCTCGGACGCCGCCATAGAAGCCGCAGATGTTGTGCTTATGGACGATGATCCGCGCAAGATACCTCTTGCAATAAAAATTGCGGAAAAGACCGCCTCAATTGTCCGTCAGAATATCATTTTCGCCCTTGGAATAAAGCTCCTCACGCTTATTTTAGGTGCTTTGGGAATTGCAAATATGTGGGCTGCGGTATTTGCGGACGTGGGTGTTTCAGTGATAGCCATACTCAATGCCATGAGAGCGATGAATGTGAAAAAGTAAGTAACGGCTGTCTGCTGATATAACGCAGACAGCCTTTTCATATCAAATCTTATATAAATCACGCTTTCCATATTTTCAGCAAAAAAAGTCGAGAACTTTTTTCATAAGTATTGTAAAATGTGATCATGGGAGGGATGTTAGGTGAACGATATCGTAAAAGCCGTTCAGCGAATGCAGGACTGCATTTCAGAGCATACAACCGAGAAAATAACCATGGCAGAACTGTCCCGTGCGTCAATGTTCTCCCCGTGGTACTCCTACCGCATATTCAAGGAGCTGACAGGACTCACTCCCTCGGATTATATCCGCAGGCTGAGACTTTCCCGCTCGGCTGTGAAGCTCAAAAACGAGGAATGTAAAATTGCGGACATTGCCTTTGAAATGGGCTTCGGCAGCGTTGACGGCTATCAGCGGGCTTTTCTGAAAGAATTCGGCTGCAATCCCAAGGAATATGCAAAAAATCCCGTTCCCATATCGCTGTTTATCCCCTACGGAGTAAAGTTTAGAGAGCTGAGAAAGGAGTTTAAGAGTATGGAAAATGTAAAAAACGTGTTTATTCAGGTGATCCACAAGCCCGAGCGAAAAGTCATTATCAAGCGAGGCGTCAATGCTTCGGACTATTTCGCCTACTGTGAAGAGGTGGGCTGTGATGTCTGG
>JAGBFZ010000425.1 GCA_018110855.1 Oscillospiraceae bacterium | reverse complement strand
CCCTCACAGGCGAAGAATCTTTTCAAGGGCGCATATTCCTACGGTGCTAAAATGGCAAAGAAAGGCTCCGAGCTTCAGGGACTGGCGCAGCTCTCGGGTCTCTCCACAGCAGGAATTTACAACAGGTACGGCGTATTCAAGGGCATATCCGAATAAGCATACCATAACCAACTATACCCACAGAAAAAACAGTCTGTTTTCTCTGTGGGCATTATTTTTTCTTGCCGACTAACCCGTAATATGCTATAATATTCTTAACAGTACAGAAAGGAGGCAACGTAAATGAACGAAGCATTTAAATATGCAGTAAAGGCGCTGCCGTCGGAATTTGTATCCCTCTCCGTCACCTATTCGGGACATCAGCAGTGCAGTGCGGCGCAAAGGTGGGGCAAGGGCGTAAGAGAGCAGTATATCTTACACTATGTGGTATCGGGAAAGGGCGTTTACAGCACACCTCAGGGAAACTTTGAGCTTTCAGCGGGAGATATTTTCCTTATTCGTCCCTTTACCGAGATAGAGTACTATCCCGATCCCGACGATCCATGGGAATACCGATGGGTGAATTTCACAGGAGCTGACGCGGAAATAATTCTGAGCAGAACGGATTTTACTCCCGACTCTCCCGTAATGAGCGGCTGCGGCGAGGATATCCTGCCCCTGATGGAAGCTATCACCGAAAATCCCGGGCAGGAGCTTTATAACAGTCTTGAGCTGACAGGAACCCTTTACCGTCTCCTTGCAGCTCTGGTGAAGCGCTCGGGAAATACTTCTCCTCTGTCAAAACGGAGCGAGGAGCGGCATAAGTGTCTCAGAGCCGCCCTTGATTATATCGCAGCAAACTATCCCCTGCCCATATCAGTTGATGATATCGCTGCTGCTGCGGCAGTTTCCCGAAGCACCCTTTTCAGGCTTTTCAGAACGGAGCTGAACACCGCCCCCTCGGATTATCTCATAGATTTCAGAATTGAGCAGGCGAAAAAGCTGCTTTCGGAAACGGATATCTCCGTTACCGCTGCCGCCCGTTCCGCAGGCTATGAAAATAATCTTTATTTCTCAAGAGCATTTCGTAAGGTAACAGGAATGACGCCAACCGAATACAGAAAAAGCAGACAGAATAACAGGCAGGGAGAACATATATGAACTGACCTTCCAATTATTTCATCAGCAAAAATTATCAAAGCCATTTTTTTAATAATTTTCCGAAAATTACAATCCCTTTCAAAGACGGTTTTTAGTATATCACAGACATATCTATAAATACTATTTCCAAAAAGCAAATTGCAGACAATGCAATTTTTTGAAAGGAAGAAAAGCTGATGAAAAGCTACAAAAGAATATTATCCTGCATCGCGGCAGTGGGTATCATGACCTCTCTCACCGCCTGCGGAAAGAAAAACACCGATACAGCAAATCAGGGGCAGGGCGAGCAGAACTCACAGGCGGCGGCAAAGAACGTTACCGTGAGATTTCTGAATTTCAAGCCCGAAGCCGCTCCCGTTTACGAGGAGATCGCAAAGGCGTATAAGGACGAAACGGGCAACACTCTTATCGTTGAGACAGCCGCTAACAACACCTATGAGCAGACTCTCAGCGCAAAGATGTCTACTCCCGAGGCTCCCGTTATCTTTCAGATAAACGGTCCCAGAGGCTATGCGAACTGGCGTGATTACTGCCTTGATCTGACAGACAGCGATATTTACAATCACCTTATCGACAAGACTGCGGCAGTGTCCTCAAACGGAATGGCATACGGAATCCCATATGCTGTTGAGGGCTACGGCATTATCTACAACGACGAAATAATTCAGCGATATTTTGCTTTGGAAAACCGCTCCACCGATTTTGTATCCATGGACGAGGTAGATTCCTTTGAGGAGCTTAAAGCATTGGTTGAGGATATGCAGGCAAATAAGGACGCTCTCGGAATCAAAGGCGTTTTCGCCTCCACCTCTCTTAAATCGGGCGATGACTGGAGATGGACAACACATCTTGCTAATATCCCCATTGCCCGTGAATTTACAGATAATAACATCGACCTGACAGGCGAAGGAGTCAAGAAGCTGAACTTCGGATATTCCGAAAATTATCGGAATATTTTTGATCTGTATCTCAATAATTCCACTGTTGACAGAAAAATGCTCGGCTCAAAAATCACCGACGAATCCATGGCGGAATTTGCTCTCGGTGAGTGCGCAATGGTTCAGAACGGCAGCTGGGCATGGTCGCAGATAAGCTCCGTTCAGGGCAATACAGTTTCCGAGGAAAATATTAAAATGATGCCCATTTATATGGGACTTGAGGGCGAGCAAAATCAGGGACTCTGCATCGGTACGGAAAATTACCTCTGTATAAACAGCGCCGCAAAGCCCGAAGAACAGCAGGCGGCAAAGGATTTCCTTTTCTGGCTCTATTCCTCCGAGACGGGCAAGGAAATGGTAGTAAACAAGCTCGGCTTCATCGCTCCCTTTGACACCTTTACCGATTCCGAAAAGCCTTCCGATCCTCTGAGCCGTGAGGTTCTACGCTGGATGGATAAGGAAAATGTTCAGACAATTCCATGGAGCTTTACAGTGTTCCCCAGCCAGACCTTCAAGAATGATTTCGGCGCAGCTCTCCTGCAATATGCACAGGGCAGCCGTGACTGGGATTATGTGACGGAAAGAGTAAAAAGCTCATGGGACACAGAAAGCTCAATGCTGTGATATGAGAAACAAATTACAGCGCCGGTTTCCACTGTTCGTCCTGCCCACGCTGACAGCCTTTGCCATATCCTTTCTGATACCCTTTGCAATGGGAATATACCTCTCCTTCTGCAGCTTCACAACCGTTAAAAATGCTCAGTGGACAGGTCTTGAAAATTACAGGCGGATATTTTCCGACAGCAATTTCTTAAATGCACTGCTGTTCACTGTGAAATTCACAATAGTTTCGGTGATAACGGTCAATATCTTTGCCTTTCTCCTTGCCCTCGTTCTCACACGGGGGCTGAGGGGAACTAACGTATTCCGAACGATTTTTTTCATGCCGAATCTTATTGGAGGAATTGTTCTGGGATATATCTGGAACCTGATAATAAACGGCGTTCTGGGATTTTTCGGAACGGATATCACCTACAAGGCGGAATACGGTTTCTGGGGACTTGTTATCCTCACCAACTGGCAGCTTATCGGCTACATGATGGTGATTTATATCGCAGGGCTTCAGAATATCCCGAGAGATATCACCGAGGCGGCTGAAATTGACGGGGCGTCAAAAAGTCAGATAATCGGACGGATAACTATTCCTATGGTAATGCCCTCAGTGACCATATGCACATTTCTCACTCTCACAAATTCCTTCAAGCTCTTCGATCAGAATCTCGCCCTTACCGCAGGAGCGCCCGGCAGAGAAACCGCAATGCTGGCTCTTGATATTTACAACACCTTCTACGGCAGACCCGGCTGGCAGGGTGCAGGACAGGCTAAGGCTGTGATATTCTTTATTATTGCAGCGGCAATTGCCTTCATTCAGCTTCGGATAACCGAGGGAAAGGAGGATGGCTGATGAAAAAAGCAAATCCTGCAGGCTTTATTTTTATGATACTTCTTTCTGCGGTGTTCTTGTTCCCCATTGCCATTGTGGTGATGAACTCCTTCAAGACGAAATTCAGCATTATGGGCAGTCCCTTTACACTTCCGAACAGCTCCACCTTTGCAGGTCTTGACAACTATATCACGGGAATAACTGCAGCAGGGATAGGCGGAGCATTTGTCCGCTCGGTGTTCATCACAGTAATGAGCGTGGCAGCTCTTGTTCTGCTCTGCTCCATGACCGCATGGTATCTCATGCGTGACAAAGGTGTCGCAGGCAGGATAATATACAAGCTGTTTTTATTCTCCATGATCGTCCCCTTTCAGATGGTAATGTACACCATGACCTATGTGGCAACAAGGCTTCACCTTAATAATCCCGTCGGAATAATCGCCGTATATCTGGGCTTCGGCTCGGGGCTGTCGGTTTTCATGCTTGCAGGCTTTGTAAAGAGCATCCCAAGGGAGCTTGAGGAGGCTGCGGAAATAGACGGCTGCTCACCCGTTCAGATTTTTTTCAGGATAGTATTTCCCATTCTGAAGCCCACAGCGGTAACTGTTGCCATTCTGAACGCCATGTGGATATGGAACGATTATCTCCTCCCCTACCTTATCCTCGGAAACAGATACAAGACCCTTCCCGTTGCCATTCAGATATCCATGCAGGGTGCATACGGCTCGGTTAACTGGGGCGGATTTATGGCAATGCTTGTGCTTGCCATACTTCCCATAATCATTTTCTATCTTTTCAGTCAGAAATATATCATTGAGGGAGTTATCGCAGGAGCTGTCAAGGGATAGAATATTTTTAAAGGGCTGACCCCGAAAAAGTCAGCCCTTATTTTTCTGAAAAACTGAAATTATTCCGCCGCCCGTTCTTTTATCGCAGCAGAACCTGATTTTTCACCTATCCCTGCAACTCTTTTTCTGTATAATCTTCTGAAAAGGATACAGGCAATACCCGCCGAAAGGATCTCGGCAATGGGGAAGGAACACCATACCAGCGAACAAAGCTCACTGTTTTTCATTGCCATACCGGCAAATATCACAGCAGGCGGAAAAATGAATATAAGCTGTCTGCACAGCGATATCGTAAGGGATTCCATTCCTCCGTCAAGCGCCTGAAATATCCCCTGAAAGGCAATGTTTGCACCAGAAAAAATAAAGCTTGCGGATATTATCCTCATTGCGCTGAGGCAAAGCGTCTGTGTTTCTCCCGAAAGTCCGAACAGCTGCGAGATCGGAACGGCAAATATTTCAATTAATATAAGTCCCGCTGTCATCATTATTTCGGTAAAGATCATTCCCCATTTTATACCGCCGTCTATCCTCTTCCTGCTTCCCATTCCATAGTTGAAGGACACAACGGGAGTGATAGCATCACGGATACCAAAAGCAATAAACAGTATCACCTGCTGTATCTTGTAGTAAAGTCCGTAAGCCGTTACCATATTTTCACCGATGCGTCCGAAAACAACATTCAGTCCGTATGTCATTGCATACATGAGAGCCTGTGCAACAACAGCGGGAAGCCCAATGGAATATATCTCCTTTATCACGGCGGCAGAGGGCTTTATATATTCAAGCCTGTTGGTTATTCCCGAATTTAATTTCAAATGGAAGATTAGTGCTGCCGCAAAGGATACTGCCTGACCGATGACTGTGGCTGCCGCCGCACCCCTTACGCCCATTTCGGGAAATATCCCAAGCCCGTATATAAGCATCGGGTCCAGAACGATATTGACGACCGCCCCCAATACCTGAGCAATTGTGGAGTACACCGAAAGTCCGCCTGCCTGCAGCAGCTTCTCAAAGATGGAGAAAAAGACGATCCCGAAGGAGCATATGCAGCATATTTTCAGATAATCCGAAGCCATAGAGCCTATGAGCGGATTGGATGTCTGAGAATAAATATAGCTCTCCGATCCGAATAAACCGAACAGCAGAAAAACCAGATAGATCACACCGCCGAGAAAGATACCGTTTCCCGAAGCTCTGCTTGCCATTTCCCTGTCGCCTTTGCCAAGATTTTTTGCAGTAAGAGCATTTACTCCCACCCCCGTGCCGATCCCCACAGCAACCATAAGCATCTGCAGGGGAAATGCGAGAGTCAGAGCGTTAAGGGCAGCCTCACCGTTTTCTGCCATATTTGATACAAAAACGCTGTCAACGATATTATATACTGCCTGAAGGATCATTGATATCACCATCGGCACGCTCATTGAAAGCATCAGCCTGCCGATGGGTATTTTGCCCATTGCTTCACTTTTTTCCATTGTACACTTCTCCTTTTTCAAAAAATAAAAAAAGTGCAGCCAATGATCGGACTTACGCTCATTGGCTACACATCTTGATTGTATTATAATATTTTTCAGTTGTTTTGTCAAAGGACATTTTCAACAAAAACATTTTCGTTTCAAATAATATTTTCTCTGCTCATTCACTTCTCAGCTCCTCTGAATATTCCTCGGGGGAAAAAAGAAAATCAAAGCTGCCCTTTTCCGTCTGCAGGCAGGTCTCAAGCACTCCGGCATAAAGCTTGAGCTTACGGAAAACGCCTTCGTTGTCAGATGGAAAAAAGGATTTATCAAGCAGAAATGTCAGCATTGCCACGATCATTTCAGCACTTTCCTCAGGATAATCAGTGTGAAAAGAGCCGTCCTTCACACCCTCCTCAAGAAGCTTTGTCAGAATGGGGGAAATGGTTTTCACCGCCGTCATCATCATTTTCATGTGGGGCATAAGATTGTCCTGAACATGAAAATTAACAATGATATTCTTCCGCTTATCTCTGAATTCCTGCTTTATGACCGCCCCGAAAAGAGCCTTGATCTTGAAAAGAGCATTATTGCTGCCGTAAACATCACCGAAATATTCCCTCACCGCAAGAGAATAGCTGCGCTCGATAACAGCGTCCACAATATCCTCCTTGCTCTCAAAATAATAGTAAATGCTGCCCTTGCCGATACCTGCCTTTTTAGCTATCATTTCTACAGAAATATCCTTGTCCGAGGCTCCGCAAAGCAGAGCCTCTGCAGCGTCTAAAATAAGCTCTCTCTTATTATTGTCCCGCATGACCGTATTGCCTCCGAAAATGAATTAGGTTAATTATATCACAAAAGGATTTAAAGTTCAAGTGATAATTTTATAAAAAATGTAAATTGACTTGCGGTCGAAAAAGTGATATACTTTTATTATGAAAAGTCGAACACAAGTCGATTTATACAAAGCATTTATGCTGAATAAATTTTTTTAGACATTTTTCGACCATGATTCGACTTTTGGAAAAGCCACCAAAATCTTAAAATAAGGAAGATGATCTAATGAGCGGAAGCATTTTCGGTGCAGCGCTGCTTGGCACAGCGGCATTAGGCACGGCAGTGTTCACAGGTGCGGCGATCACCCTGTTTAACCGCGTTATCCCCCGTCAGGAGGTCCTGAGAGTGGATATGAGTGAAATGGCTGATATGGAGACATGGGAGGAATACAAGAAAAAGATCGCTCCCAGATCTGAATGGCTGAACTCTCAGCCTCTTGAAACTGTAACAGTTAAATCAAGGGACGGACTCGTCTTAAATGGCTACATACTGAAAGCCGAGGGCGAGAGCAAGGGAGCTGTTAT
>JAGBFZ010000424.1 GCA_018110855.1 Oscillospiraceae bacterium | reverse complement strand
TGCGACAACGTTCTCAAAGCCAGCTTGATTTACGGCGATAACGTCCATATAGCCCTCTGCAAGGATAAGCCTTCGCTCATCCGAACGCTTTGCAAAATTAAGGGAGAACAGATTTCGGCTTTTCTTGAAAACGGGAGTATCCGAGGAATTAAGGTATTTTGGTCCCTCACCGTCAATGATACGTCCTCCGAAGGCGATAACATTTCCTCTCAGATCAATGATAGGAAACATCACTCTGTCGCGGAAGCTGTCATAAACGCCGCCCTTCTGACTTTGCCTTGCAAGATTCGCGGCGATAAGCTCATCCTCGGTGCAGCCCTCCGATTTCAGATAATCGGTGAGATACCGCCATTCATCGGGGGCATAGCCCAGTCCGTATTTTGTTATGGTTTTCACAGAAAGCTGACGTGAATTAAAATATAGCCGTCCCTTTTCTCCGCATTTTTCCTTCATTAGGGTCTGATTGAAATAGCGGGCAGCCATGCGGTTTATTTCAAGTATCCGTGCTTTCAGCCTGCTGAGATCGTTATTTTTCGCTTCCTCGGGCATACTCATTCCCGCTCGCTGTGCAAGAAAACGAACTGCCTCGATATATTCCAGATTTTCCGCCTTCATCACAAAGGTGATAACATCTCCTCCTGCTCCGCAGCCGAAACAGTGAAAAAACTGCTTCCCCACGTTAACATGACAGGACGGGGTCTTTTCCGAATGAAAGGGACAGAGGCAGACATAATCCCTGCTGCTTCGTTTCAGGCTCACATAGGAGCTCATGACCGATTCCACAGGATTATTCTGCTTCAGTTCCATTATAAAATCCTCGGGCAGGGGCATATTTTCAGCCTCCTTTCGGCTAAACTGCCGGGAAATTTACTGAATGTGCCAGCATTTGGGCACGAAAAGGTCGTTATATAGATTTATGGCATAGCCGTCGCTCATTCCTGAAATATAGTCACACACTGCACGCTCCTTGGAGAAACGGTCCATAATGTTTTTATATTCTTCCGGCATTTTGTCGGGATTTTTAAAGTAATACTTGAACAGCTTTTCAACAAGCATTTTTGCTTTGGCTTCCTCGTCCTTGGCGGCATTGTTGCGGTAGACGTGATCGAACATAAAGCGGTAAAGCTCGTCTTCCGCTGCCTTGATATGGTCCTCAAGGCGGATCTCAGAAACGCCGTTTCTGACAACAGACATAATGAGTGTGGTGATTCTTTCGCTCTTTGTGCTGCCCAAGACCTCCACTGCACCTTGGGGAAGCATTTCCTCGGTAATGACACCCGCTCTCAGGGCGTCATCGATATCGTGGTTGATATATGCGATCTTGTCGGCAAGGCGGACAACACAGCCCTCCTTGGTGACGGCTGTTTTATTGGTATGGCAGGCAATTCCGTTTTTCACTTCGTATGTAAGATTCAGTCCCTCGCCGTTTTTCTCGATGTAGTCAACCACACGGACGCTCTGCAGATAATGCTTGAAGCCGAAGGAGCATATTTCGTCAAGGATAGCCTCTCCCGCATGACCGAAGGGGGTATGACCCAGATCGTGACCCAAGGCGATAGCTTCGGTAAGGTCTTCATTGAGCCGCAGTGCCCGCGAGATAGTCCTTGCTATCTGAGATACCTCAAGGGAATGGGTGAGCCTTGTTCTGTAATGATCTCCCACAGGTGACAGGAACACCTGAGTTTTATGCTTTAGCCTGCGGAAGGCGTTACAGTGAAGAATACGGTCTCTGTCACGCTGAAACTCCGTTCTGATGGGACATTTCGGCTCGGGACGCGCTCTTCTGCCCGTATGCTTTGATGTACAGGCGTCCTCGCAGAGAGTACCAAGCTCAACTATTTCAAGCTCTTCCCGTATTGTCATACTAATCAACCCTTTCCCTGAAACATGATCTGTATATATATACTCAAAAAAGGGCGAAAAAACTTTTTTATGATAATAATTTTGTTTATATGCACAAAGTTACGCAAAATTGCCAAAGGATTCTTCTCCCTTATGCACAATTATCTTGCCATTTGCAGTATCAACTATCTTATCGTAAAGGGCATCAGCCAGAGACGAGACACAAAGAAGGGAAATGGTTACATTATCAGTAAAGGCAGTGTCAAGCACCTTTACCTCAAATTCGGGAAGGATATTCGCTATCCTCCCGTAAAGATTGTAATCCGCTGTTATCTCAAAGGGATAGCAGGAGCGCATTATCATTCGCTCCGCTGCGTCAATGGCAATCTTTGCGCTGTGGGAATAGGCACGGACAAGCCCTCCGCCGCCCAGCAGGATACCTCCAAAATATCGGGTAACAACACAGCAGACATCGGTCAGTCCCTCCTTGCGAAGCACCTCGAATACAGGCACTCCCGCAGTTCCCTGCGGCTCTCCGTCATCGCTGTACCTTGTAACGCTTCCGTTTCGGAGTATGTAGGCATAGACGTTGTGGGTCGCCTTTCGGTGCATTGCCCTTATTTCGGCAATATAGGCATTTGCTTCCTCATCGGTCTCCACATGGCGCAAGAAGCCTATAAATTCGGACTTTTTCTCGGTAAACGAAGCCTCGGCGCTTCCCTTTATGGTGGAATAATCGGGAGTGTTCACGGGCAGACTCCTTTCTTTATGAAAAATTGCCTGCGTAATTTACGCAGGCAATCTGAAATTTGCGTTATTTCCGACATTACTTGTCCATACCGAAACGCTTCTTGAAACGGTCAACACGTCCGCCTGTATCAACGAGCTTCTGCTTGCCTGTGTAGAAGGGGTGGCACTTGGAGCAGATCTCGACTCTGATATTTTCCTTGGTGGAACGGGTCTTTATCACGTTGCCGCAAGCACAGGTAATGGTTGTTTCAACGTAATTGGGGTGGATTCCCTCTTTCATTACTTAGCACCTCGCTTTCATCTGAAAATAACATGACCGACATAGCAGCCCATCACATTACTTCGGACAGTAGTGCTACATAATCACTTACGAAAATAAATTATATCACATTTTCCCCCGAATTGCAAGGGGTTTTGAATTTTTATTGTAAATTTTTTGTGAACCAACCTCTGTTTACAATTTTCAGGTAATTGAATAATTATCCGTTTTCCTGCAGTCAATATGATAATATCACATATAATCATTATGCCTCTGACATTTCGGCTTGTGCTTTGATATATCTGCTGAATATCGCTTTAAAAAGAGTTCTCACAAGGGGTTGAATGAAAAACATCTGCGTGAAAAACGCAAATGGAAAATTGAAACACACCAGCTTCAGCCAGTTTGCAAGGAGTGTAAAAATATTGAATCCCATGTAATACGGATAATAGAGCCATGCGGCTATAAAACTCATGGCAGGGCACATAAGTCCGACCGTTGCGCATATTATAGCACACTCAAACATCACAGGATGAGTTTTTCCCGGCTCAAACACCCTGCACGCAAGCTTGAAGGAGCAGGGGCTTCCCATTATGATCTCAAGCAGATACGCAAGAACAAATTCAATAAGGATCACCGACCATATCGGCATGAATCTTCCCAGCATATAGACTCCCCCGCAGCTGTTTATCGCTGCAATAACGCTTGTCTCCCCTGCCGACGCCACGATCGCATCTCCGTTTACCACATACAGGCTGTAGAAAACATAGGCATGAACCGTTATTAGTACGGTCAGAAAGGCAAAAAACATTCTCTGAAACTGATTTTGAGGCATATAGTATTACTCTCCTTTTCGGCATAAAAAAACACACGCATACCTTTGATAAATATGCAGATCTGCCAATTACGTTCCGTAATCAGATTTACATACCATAAAAGGTAATACATGTGTCGTTTGCGCCGTATTTAATTTTCCGTCTTAACGGTAAAAATATTATAGCATATTTGCCTCTGAATGTCACGGGGCATTTTTTACAAATTGAGCGTTTGATGAACAAATCATGTGTGCAGATTGCGCAGGCGTTTTTCGGTCAAATATGATGCTAAAACTGTGAAGATCACTCTCCTTACAGCTCTGCGATATTTGTGATTATCCCCGCAGGAGTGATATCTATCCAGCCGAAGGAGGGGCGGTTTCCGTCTCTGGGGCAGGCGCAGCTTCCGGGATTGAGCATATATATCCCGTCCTCAAGACTCTCATAACGGCAGTGGGTATGCCCGAAAAGCACTGCCTTGCAGCCATTATCCCTTGCCACAGAGCGCAGTGTCTCAGTGCCGTATTTTACACCGTGGAGATGCCCATGAGTGCAGAGTATCTTCACATCTCCCGCAAAAATTATGTCCATATTCGGGGACATGGAGCGATAGTCGCAGTTTCCCGCAACGTGCCTTATGTCAAGATTCGGATATTTCATTCGCATCAGGTCAAGCTCACGCTCACCGTCTCCCAGATGTATGAAAATATTTCCGTACTTCGCTGTTTTTTCAAATACTCTCTCCAAGGCAAAGCTGTCCCCGTGAGAGTCGGACATTGCTACAATTCTCACATTTATTCTCCTTCGGCATATTATGATATCAGGCAGTCGTTCTGTTTTTCTTTAGTATAACATAAATATATAAAGAAATTTCAGAAAGATTCTGAACAACCATAGTACATGAAAGGGCAGATAATTATGGATATCAAGGGAACAAATCCTCAGAATGTGGACGCTCTTCTTAAAACCGTAGGCGGAAAGCTGGGTATTCCGCCCGAGCAGCTTCGGCGTGAGCTTATGCAGGGAAAATTCGACAATGCTATCAAAAACATGAAGCCCGAGGAGGCTAAGAAATTTAATCAGGTGCTGTCAAATCCTCAGCTACTTGAGAAAATGATGAGCACTCCTCAGGCTCAGGCTCTTTACAAAAAGCTGACAGGCGGCAAATAATCTTTTTGGAGGGAGGCGCCGGAAATGGACAGCATTAACGATATGATGAGCTCCGTTCTCGGCGACCCCGAAAGCTTACAGCAGATAAAAGAGCTTGCGGACCTGCTCAAAAGCGAGACGGAGGGAAGTTCGGATAATTCGGATAAGGAAAAGCCGCTTGCCTCCGAGGAAAGCTCGGGCGGCTTTGACCCCTCCATGCTCATGAGTCTCATGGGCGCAGTCTCGGCGGCGGGCAATGAGGACAAAAACCGCTCGCTGATACTTGCTCTGAAGCCATATCTGAGCGCAGAACGGCAGGAGCGGGCTGACAAGGCGGTTAAGCTGCTCAGGATATACGCCGTTTTCAATGAGCTGAAAAAAAGCGGTATGCTGAATAATCTCGACAAGCTGCTGTAAGGGAGTGTGGAGAAAATGGCTGAAAATATTCCGTTCGGGTATGCTCCCCGAGGAATGGGGCAGCAGCGTTCCGTCTCGGGAAATATGCGGTATAATTCCATGGGAATGGGGTCTCCCCGTCCGCAGCCTGCCCCCTCAAACAGGCAGCAGAATCGGGAACAGCCGCCACGGAATGAGGCTCCTGTAACCGCTCCTCCGCCACGCAAGCCCGACAGCTTACCCGAAAAGGAAGGCTCCTTTCCAAAAAATCCTCTTGCAATGCTGGGAATAAACGGTCTTGACGAGGAAAAGCTTATTCTTATTGTCCTTATCATTCTGCTTGCCAAAAACGGCGCAGATTGGGTGATTCTGGCGGCGCTTATTTACATTATGATGTAAGTATACTTATTTTCAGAAAAAGTCTCTTGACCAATGGGGTCAGGAGACTTTTTTCGGTTGACTTTTTCTGACGGGTAATGTATAATTATACATAACAGGAAGGGTGAGAACTTATGGCTAATATAGCAGGGACAAACACAAAATCAATTATAAAGAATATTATTTTTCAGCTTCTTTTCGCCTTGGGAAGTATTATATTTTGTGCAGTTACGGCTTTGATCATCACTCGTTTTTTCTCCGATAACGGCATAGAAGCTTTTATAGGCAGTTTATTTTTCGTTCCCGTTTCGGCATTTATTTAGGTGGCTGTTTCCGCTGCTGTCCTTAAAGAGCGGGATATTTATTTTCCCGTAATGCTCACCGCCGCTTTACTTTGCTCTGCTTATCTTTTGACAGCATTCGGAATGTTATATTTTCCTTTTGCCATTCTTGAACCTTCGGGAGTCATATTCGGATATTTTATTGGCGTATCAATTCGTAATAAGGCAATAAAAAAATCGTTATAAAAAGGAGTTTTTGTAAATGAGCATAACCGTTAATCTTTACTACACAGGCTGTAACGGAAACGCCCGAAAATTTGCTGAGGAAATGGAATCAAGCGGTGTTGCCGATGCAGTCAGAGCTGAAGACGGCAACGAGAAATATGAATATTTCTTTCCGCTGAGCGACCCTGAAACTGTGCTGCTTATTGACCGCTGGAAGGATCAGGCTGCCATTGATGCTCATCACAAATCGGAAATGATGAAAAAAATCGCTGAACTGAGAGACAAATACAGACTCCATCTCAGAGTTGAACGGTATATTGACGAGCCGAAAAAATAGTATCAGATAAAGCAGCAGCCTGCCGAAAAGCATACGGCAGGCTATTTTTATGATTTTTTTTCAGTAAAGATCTATTCCGTTTGCAAGGAAAGCCGCTCGCCTGTCACGACAGGTTCCGCACTCTCTGCAAGGCTCCTCTCCTCCCTCGTAGCAGCTCCATGTAAGCTCATAGGGTACTCCAAGACGTTTTCCTTCGGCTACCACCGCCGCTTTGTTCATTCCCGCAAAAGGAGCGGATATCTCAAGAAGTCCTCCGCTGCCTTCAAAAACCGCTTTGTTCATAGCGTTCACAAAGGCTTCGGAGCAGTCGGGATATGCGTTTCCTGCGGCATCATCGGCATGGGCGCCGTACATAAGCACCGAGCAGTCCTTTGACAGTGCAACGCTTGCTGCTGCGGACAGAAACAGTCCATTTCTGAACGGTACATAGGTGGACACAGGTGAGCCGTCTGTTTTTTCGAGCTGCTCGGCATAGGTCTCATGGGGTATCTCTTCCGATGAGCCTGCAAGAAGAGAGCAGTCGGAGTATTTAAATATCACCGACAGGTCGATGGTGATATGCTCCACGCCGTAAAATTCGGCGGTTTTATACGCCGCCTCAAGCTCCTTTTTATGCTTCTGTCCGTAATATATTGACAGAGCTACAACATTTTCCCTGCCGTATTTCTCGCAGGCAAGGGCAAGGAGAGTTGTGCTGTCCACGCCGCCGCTGGAGAGGACAAGTGCTTTTTTATCTGACATTTTTATCGGTTCCTTTCTTTTTTTAAAAAGTGTATAAACCTATCACAATTCTGAAATGACAGGAGAAAAATTATTTTTTCAGTTTCCATTTATTCTGATTTTCAACAATAATTTTCTGAAAATTATTATCCAATGCCTTTCTGTTTGTTTTGCTCAGAACAATCATTTCTTTTATCTCATTTGCTGTTCTTTTTATTTTTTCATCGTCATATTTTTCACTCATTAAAATAAACTTTTCCGAATACGCATTTGCCCTTATAAAATGATGATGATAAAAGCACAGCCGAGCCAATAATTCAGCTTTAAAAAGCGGTGAAATATGAAATGATTTTCCCGCTTCCGTACTATTCAGAAATTTTATCAGAGTATTGCAGTCTGAGATTTTTTCAAACCATGGAAATACATTTTCAGCTAATACATTCTCAGCGTCTTTGATATCATCCATAAGTTTTATTTCATCATTAATTCCCCATGAATGAAATCCGTTCCGTCTATCAAAATAGCTTAATCTTTGAGAGATATATAGGCATATATCATCCGATGGAACACAAAACGGCTGCACCGCAATATCAAAGTTAAAATCCTCCTGCCCATATGAGAAATGAAGAAAAATTATTTGTATAAGTTCATTTCTTTCTTTTATCCACATTGTGCTGCTTTGCCTTGTGAATCCATTTGACTTCAAAAAATCATTGATCTCTTTTTTTACCCTTTTATGAACCTCTTTATTATTTATTATTCCCCACTCCATTGATAAGCCCTCCTCTTTACCTGATATAATTATACATCTGCCGAAAATAATTGTCAAGGATATTAAATCGTTTTATAAAAAAGCGGCTTATCCGATTAAAACGGAAAAGCCGCATAATGCTTTCGTATTGAATCAGTTTATGGTTATAAAATCCATTGCGGCATAGCCTGTTATGCCGTTGTATTTCACAACATACCAGTTGCCCGATTCACCGTAGATATTCACCTGTCCTCCGTTGGGTATTTTTCCCACTATGTAGGACTCGGTTGATGGATAGCTTCTGATATTGAGATTGGATCCGTCTGTTCTTACGGTCCCTGTGCGTATGGGCGACGGCTCGATAAAGGGTATGCCGAAATAATCGCAGAGTGACTGCACCATGGTTCTTGCAATGGTCTCAAGATTATTTTTAAGCCATGCCTCGTCCTCGAAATTATCGTGATAGCCAAGCTCCGCAAGGACTGCCACCGCCTTTGTTCTCGTTACCTCCGCAAGGGAGGTTGTGGGGATAGCCGTTACCTTTGAGGGTATGGGATAGATCGTTTCCATATTGTTTGCGATTATTGTGGCAAGGCGGCGGCTGTATTCGGAATAGGGGGAATAGTATATCTCAATTCCCCTTGATACACCCGCATACTGTCCTCCTCCCGCATTGGAATGAAGCGCAAGATGGACGTCATACCAGCCGTTGTTGGAGTCCTCAATGGCTCCGTTGACATTTCGGGCGGGGTCATTTCGGGTGAAACTGATCCCCGAGGCAAGCATATACGGCTCCATGAGATCCGCAAGCATATTCATATACTGCTCCTCGTTGCCTCCTGTGACATATTTATTCCATTCCTGCGTGGACGGGCTTAAAAAAACACTTGGCATTCATATCCGACCTTTCTGCGTAAAAACATAGTATAGTCATATATATGAATGTCACTTTGCAATTATTCGTCGGCAGAAGGCGCATCTGTGGCATAGGGATAGATCTCAAACTCAAGCTTATCCATGTCTATATCAAATTCTTTTGTTACATACTCACCGTTTTCATCTGTGTATCTGCAGAGCACTTTATTTTTTTCGGGAAGATATTCCGAAGAGGTATTGCCTGCGACTACCTGTCTTTTTAATATATCC
>JAGBFZ010000423.1 GCA_018110855.1 Oscillospiraceae bacterium | reverse complement strand
CTCCTTCCAGGGGAAGCGGACAATGATTCGATCGTTATTGTAGTCGATATACGCCTCATAATCGGTAATGCTCAGGTTTATCATACGCTGAACGATTACCTCCTTGGCTGAATCAAGCTGCTCGTCCGTAGCGTCAAAGCCCTCGGGAGGAGTAAACGTTACATCAACACCGCCCTTGATATCAATGCCGAAGCGGATATCATCGACACCCTTTACATAAACTGTTTCGATATCGCCGTAAAAGCTGCTGAAGCCGAAAAGCACCGAAGCCGCAAACGCCATTATCAGCAGAAAAACGACAAAGAATACAGGTTTTTTAACCCTTTTCACTTTTATGACCATTCCTTTCCCGATGTCCTTGCAGATATGCATAACAACATCTATTATTCGGCCGAAAGTGCATACGGCCGCAATTATCGTTTTATTATAACATTTTTTCAGGGAGATGTCAATAGGTGAACAAGAAGTTATTTCATTTTTTATGTTTTTTATGTCAGTTAATTTCTGAGTTTTTTGATAAACAGCAAAAAAAGGATCATCACGATCCTTTCCGCTGCATACACATCTTTAAATCATTCAGACATTAACTCCCGATGCCTTTCTGCGTGCCTTATCAATGGCTGCATCCACAGTCTCCGAACCTTTATCCGAAATATACGCTAAAAAAGCATAGTTAAATTCGCTGTCCTCCACACGGCTGCAGAACTGCTCTGCACGGCGGCTGAATGTATCTCCCGCACCGCCCACGAATATTACCGCCAGCTCATTTTCCCCGATGCGGTAGCATTTATCTCTGCCGAAGGTATCGGTCATAAGAAACGCAAAGGTGCGTATTGCCTGATCAGCAGTCAGCCTTCCGTCTTCTTCGTCAGAGAACACGTCATTGAGCTTTGCATAAAGGACCTCCACTATTTTCTTTGCAAAGCAGTCGGAATATTCCCTGCAAAGCAATTCAAATCGGCTTCGGTTCCACATTCCCGTCATTATGTCAATGCTGCTGAAATATTTCTCGATAGCCCTCCGTTCAAGGGAATGCTTTCCCTCAGGATCATCAATGCAGATATATCCGTACACACTCGGGTTGTCCTCCGAATAGCTCTGACTGCGGACAAATTTCATTACCGCAGGCAAATAATCAGTGCCGACTCTTCGGTTATATCTGTATTTATATTCCCCATCATTTTCCCTTAACCATATGCGTACATATTCAGGGTCGGTAAAAAGCAGGAAATCCTCTAATTCTTCATTGGGAACATTTCCGCAGCATGCAAACTGACGCATCCAGTCCCAGAATAATAAAGGCAGGCTCTCCTCAGAGCCTATTTCGCTTTCCAGCATAAAAACAGGCTCATATAATCCGCTTTCAAGGTTTATGTACAGTATTTTATAATAATTTGATGCAATTCTTGATACCGCTGTGGCATCGGGACTTGTCCGCCCGTCAGCTCTGACGCAGAAAGCCGTCCATGGAGCTTTATCAGAAAAATTTCTTGGTGCAAAAATATCCATTGACACGCTTCGGTATTCACCGAACAGCCTGTATCTCAGCCCATGAATAATAAGTCTTCTGCCTGCTGTTCCTCTGAAAAGCCTGTCTGCAAGATATTCAGGTTCCATATACCTAAGAATAAGCTCTCTGTCATCCGGATGGATCATTCCCGATTCAACTGCCTGCCTGAAATAGCTGTAAATCGTATCACAGCTCTCTGCCCCGCTATTCCTATTATCCTGATAGGATTTTATCATGCGGTACTCACCTGTCATAACATTGAACTTCGAAACACACAGAAAATTTTCAAACAGGATGGCAACCTCATTTGAATTGCTCCCCGATGTGAAAGCCTTTTTTTCGGTGCTGTTCATGCATTTACCCCCCACGGGAAATATGGAAATTTCGTTAATAATCTTTGGTATATTATATCATAATTTGCAGATATTGTCAAATTACAATTTGTTATAAGATGTCAACTATTATCGACAAAATATTACATTTTGAACATCATTTATTTATAATATATTATTACGATAGGAATAAATAGATTTCCTGTTTTTGCCCTTTCTGATTCATCCAATTATGTACTTTTACTTAATTTTTTCAAAAGTGTATTTACAAAACAATTCGGACGTGATATAATAGATATATTATCGAGGTGTGGCTCAGTTTGGTAGAGCGCTTCGTT
>JAGBFZ010000422.1 GCA_018110855.1 Oscillospiraceae bacterium | reverse complement strand
CGGAAATACCTCAGAAAGAAAAATACAGTGTTATGAATAATGTGTATTTTAGAGGACAGCCTCTTGATATTGAAGGAAAAACCGGTGTAGAAACACTCAGGTTTGTTCTCGAGCAGCTTCTTGATGCAGAGCTTCCTGAGTTAAAGGAGAATCCACATGAGTAAGAAAATGAAGATTGTTTTATATGTTGTCTTAATGACATTATTTGTTGTCTATCTGTTTTTTTCCAACAGTATAGTT
Source organism: Oscillospiraceae bacterium (assembly GCA_018110855.1). Lineage (GTDB taxonomy): Bacteria > Bacillota > Clostridia > Oscillospirales > Ruminococcaceae > Huintestinicola. Next base: position 7,062 of record JAGBFZ010000422.1, on the reverse strand, counting down.
GAGCACATCTTCAAGATCAAACAAGAAGATTATTTGACTCTGTCGCCCATCAGTTTTAGCTCTATCCCGAATGTGACCACACCTATGGTATACATTGATTCTGCATCTTACAGCGGAGATATTACCGAGTCCTTTTTTGTTAAAGGATGGGGATTCTGCGAAACCTCAAGCGATAACAGCAATAAAAGTATAAATGCAGTATTTAAGGACACATCTTCAGACAAGGCATATATCTGCCGAGCAAATGCTCAGATAAGAGATGATGTTTACAATGCATTCTGTGATACCAAGAATATATATAACGACATAAATGGTATATATGCAAAATTCCCCACATATATCATGCCCATAGGTGACTATGAACTTTATATCAATGTTGAGGAGAGCGAAACAGACTAGGGCATTGCTTCCACAGGAAAAGTTTTCAGAAAAACAGCTAATGATTTCTATGAGCTGACAGCCGAAGCTGAAGCTGAAACAGGCTCAGTTGAAAATGCTGCTCCTTTTATATCAGAAAGGGCGGAGCTGTCAGCCGAAGGAGCTGTATCCGAAGGAAAGGGATATATCGACATCATTCAGACAGACAGCGAGGGCTTTATATATATCAGCGGCTGGGCTTCCTGTTCTTCGGAAACAAACAATGAGCAGGTTATTTATATCGGACTCACAGATGAAAATGGCAGCACAGCTTATTATACTACTATGGCTGTCAACCGTGAGGATGTTGCGGCAGCTCTAGGTGATCCGTCTTACAGGAATTGCGGATTCGACGCAAGGGTCTCGGCTGATAATATGTCAGGCGTACTCAGCATAAATATACTGGGTGAAGCAAACGGTACCTATTATCAGGTTCCCTTCAACGGTCAGAATATCGTAGAACTCGTTTCTGAAGAGCCTGATGCGCCTGCTCTCAATGAGCCTGTTGAACTGAAGGACATTGCTCCTGAACCGAAGGGAATATCATGGATAGACAGGGTTACGATTTCTGACGGAGTTTTGAGCATTGAAGGCTGGGGTTCCGTATCTGCTGAGACCAATGAAACCCAGGTGCTTTATATAAAACTGATGGATATAAACGGAAATGAACGGATCTATTCGGTAAACAGTGTTGACCGACAGGATATAGTCAATGAGTTTGCTGACCCAAGTTATCTTAAATGCGGTTTCCATGCATATGTTGATTCGGCTGATATTTCCCCAGATACCACGATAACAGTTATAGCACAAACGGAGAATGGCTGCTTTGAAACAGTCACAAATAGATAAGCTTTGTTTTCGAGAATAAATTCGCCACATCACAGTCAAATAAGGAGTGAACAAAAAAATGTTTAAATACGGATCTGAAGTATTCTTTGCGTCTAACACCAGCCATGGAAAGATAGTTGAACAGATAACTGAAGGGGCTTCTGTCCTCGAATTTGGCTGTGCAACCGGATATATGTCCCGGTATCTTAAAGAAAACAAGCACTGCCGGGTGTACGGGATAGAGATAGATGAAGAAGCAATAAAAACAGCCTCACACTATCTGGATAGGGCGATCTGCTGTAATGTGGAGCATGTCAGCTGGGCTGAAGAAATAGCCGGCGAAAAATTTGATTATATATTGTTTGCTGACGTTCTGGAGCACCTGAGAAATCCTGACGAGGTTTTAAGAAAAGCAGCGGATTTTCTTAAAGATGACGGAAGGATCATCGTATCAGTTCCCAATATCACCCATTCGGATATAATTCTGAAAATGCTGCTTAACCATTTTGAATACACTAAAACAGGTCTGCTTGACAATACTCATATCCATTTCTGGGGCAGCAGCAACCTGAAGGATTTCTTTGACAGCTTCGGTCTGACAATGACAGTCCTTGACGGAACAGTTATGCCCATGGGAACCACAGAGCAGAAATGTACCGATATCAACAGCGATTTGGCAAAAATAATAGGCTCCAAGGCATACGGCAATATATATCAGTTTATTTGTGTACTGTATAAAAAGGAATATGCCGAGAAGCAGAAAATAGAGTTCAGATCACTTATAGGCGATGACAGTCCCGATTCAATGTATTACACTCTCAGAACAGAGCGACTATCAGATTCACAAACAACCAATGTCTTTTTTGATAAAGGAAATGGCTATAATGAATTTGACAAAATATCATTTGAATACAAAGGTGATAACCTTATCAGCGGACGGATAAATATCCCGGCGGACTGCATTTCTGTGAGATTTGACCCCTGTGAGGGAAATTATCTTATTGTTCATAAGCTGAAAGCCATGACCGATGCGGGCGAGGCAGCACTTACCCCATTGAACGGCTCCTGCTGCGGAGATATTATTTTTTTCGGCACAACGGATCCGCAGTATGCAGTCAGTTTACCCGAAAAAGCAAAGTGGATAGAATTCAGCGGCACTGTCACAAATATCATCAGTCATGATCTCTATGAGACTGTTGATAAGCTGATAATAACTATCGGAGCAGAGCAGCAGAAAATAAAAGAGCTTACAGAGGTCTCAGACAGAAGGCTTGCCGAGACGACAGCAGAAAAGGACAGGCTTTATAATGAGCTTAAGGAAGCGTCAGACAGAAGGCTTGCCGAGACGACAGCGGTAAAGGACAGGCTTTATAATGAGCTTAAGGAAGCATCAGACAGAAAGCTTGCTGAGATAACATCGGAAAAAGACAGACTTTACAGTGAGCTTAAAGAAGCGTCAGAGAGACGGATCACAGAGGTAACAGAAGAAAAGGAAAGACTATACCTTGAACTGAGGGAAGAAAACAACAAAAGGTTAACTGCTGTGACAAGTGATGTAGATGTCATGAAAAACGAGCTATTCAGCCGTATCGAGTCTGTAATGACAAATCAAAACAAGCATTTTTCAGGTCTCTCAAAATACAATGACATTGAACGGGCAGAGCTTATCAGACAAAAGAACGAGGCACAATATATGTATGAATCAATAAAAAACTCCACCTGCTGGAAACTGACAGCGCCTCTAAGATGGATAAGCAATATTTTCAGGAAGAAATAGCATATATGTGTATAATATGTAAAAAAATCGCAAATTGTTGCACAAACCGAATAATTATGGTATAATTTATCTTGATTGACGATAAATTGCCCCGTGGATTAAATATTTACTTTGATTTTATTATGGGAGGATAATATGAATACGCCAAGAATAGATATAATAATCCCCGTGTATAATGCACTGGACGATCTGAAGCTTTGCATAGAAAGCCTTAAAAAGCATGTGGATTTTTCCCGTGACAGAGTTGTTATCGTAAATGACTGCAGCCCCGATAAAAATGTCAGACCTTATCTTGAATCCATTGAATCGGAAAATTTTGTGGTTCTTGAGAACAGCAGAAATTCAGGCTTTTCTGCCAGCGTAAATGTAGGAATGGAATTTTCTTCCTCTGATGTTATTCTCCTTAATTCAGATACGATAGTTACAGAGCATTTTGCAGACAAGATATACAGATGTGCATATTCCGATGAATATATCGCAACAGTCACCCCCTTCTCCAACAGTGCAACGATCTGCTCGCTCCCCGAAAACTGTCGGGATAACGCTCTCCCCCACAGCAGGATAGATATGAGCGCAGAGATAGTTGATAAACTAAGCAGGCGTAAATATCCCCGAATACCTGTGGCAATAGGCTTCTGTATGTTCATAAAGCGCAGCGTGATCGACAAGGTTGGTAAATTCAATGCAGCAGTTTTTCAGAAAGGCTATGGCGAGGAAAATGATTTCTGCTACAGATGCGAGCAGTATGGCTACAAGCATGTAATATGCGATGACGCTTTCGTTTATCATAAGGGAACAGCCTCGTTTTCCAATAATCAGAAGGCTAAGCTCATGGAAGATCATGCAAGATGGCTCAGATATCATTATCCCGATCAGGAAAAACAGATCACACAATATGTTTCATATGATGTGAACAGCGATATCCGTGAAGCATACAAAATAATGACAGCTATTTCAGAGCCAAACAGAAAAAATATCCTGTATCTGCTGCACCTTGATTTCAGGGACAATGCTCCTTCCCCCTACGGCGGCATTCAGATGAATGCCAAGGATCTAAAAAACAATCTCATTAAGGATAATAATGTATTTGTTTTGGTTCGTGAGGGAGAATTTTTCATTCTTACAATATATACCAAAGACAAGGTATTTACTCTGAAATACAAAACGTACAACAATGTAAGTAATCAGGTGATACATGACAGGGATTACTATAATCTTTTCAGGAGTATTCTCTGCACCTTCAGAATTGATGTTGTACATATTCATCATATAATGCACCTCTCATATGACATATACACTGCGGCAAAGAATCTGGGGATCCCTGTCATCACCTCAATTCATGATTTTTATTTCATCTGTCCTGCACTCTGGATGACAGACGTTAAAAATGAGCTGTGCTTTGATTCGGCAAACAGAGAAAAGTGTGCTGAATGTCTGTTCAAAAGACGCCGTATATCCGAATTTGTGAACATTGAGGAAGACTGGCGCAAAGCAGCTGCTGAGGCTCTTATGATGTCAGATGTTATCATTTGTCCGTCAGAATATACAAAGAAGATATATACGCATTATTTTCCTGCTCTTGCAGAAAATAATAAAATTGTAGTAGTAGAACATGGAAGCAACTTCGGAGAGCATTTTGATATATCAGAAACAACTCAAAAATGTGCATGCTTTGTTGATTCCCCATTCTGCTGCACTGATGCCCCCAACAGAATATCAGGATGGGCATATCTTCCCGGAGAGGACAGCATCAATAACAGAATATATATCCATGTAAAGGACAGCAGCGGACTTGAAAAAGCCTACTATACAATGCCTTACAAAAGAGAAGATGTCATGCGGGCACATAATAATCCAAAGGCATTATTTTCAGGCTTCAGTGCAGATATACCTCTGGAGTTATTCAGCGAGGGTATGCTGACCATACATATTGCTGTGATAAATCACAGCGGTGCATCGGGAATTTCAGAGCCTATTTATTATTCATATGTGAAACCCAAGAAAAATGCAAGCTCAGATTTCAATGTTGCATTTATTGGCGGAATAGCTGAGCATAAAGGCAGCCAGACCATATACAGCCTGATAAAAAGCAGACTGACGGACAGTACTGTTAAATGGTTCCTTTTGGGAAATATTGGTGACAGGAACATAGCTGATATGCCTCCCTCAGAGCTGACTAAAACAGGTCCCTATGACAGAAATCAGCTGCCTACACTTATCAGCAACCACAACATAAAGCTCGTCTGCATTTTATCAATAGTCCCTGAATCCTTCTGCTATACCCTGTCAGAGGCCCTTATGTGCGGGATTCCTGTGGTGGTGAGGGATATAGGTGCACTGGGAGACCGAGTAAGACAGCTTGACTGCGGCTGGATCGTTCCTCTGTATGCTACCGAAAAGAAAATTGCCGATGTGATAAATAAGATCGTTAACGATCCGAAGGAATACAATGAAAAAGTGAAAAATATCCGCAAGCTGTCAATCAAGAGCTGTGAGGAAATGGCGGCGGAATACAACGAAATAATGCAAAAGCTCACCGTTTCCGACACAGAGCGCTGCTTTGACAAGGACTTTATCTATCAGGGAATAGAAATAAATAAAAATTACAGCTTGGTTCCCTCCGAGTATATTGACGCCCTGAATAACAGCCGAGCCGAACAGATAGCGAGAGCGCAGCAGCTTGATGACCAATGCCGTTTACTGACCGAACAGAACTGTCGTCTCTCCGATGAACTGAATGAAGTCTATAATTCAAATTCATGGAAATTTATCAAGAAGATGAACAGGCGAAAAGTTCCGTTTAAAGGAATCATCAAGAAAATTTTCCTGAAGTAAAGATAATTTACAGGATATAATAAAATATGGGACTGTAAAAAAACAGCGTCCAAAGAGCCAAAATTTCCAATTTTCAGGAAATCTTGGCTCTATTTATGCCATATTGTAAAAAGTCAAGTAAAACATACAACTGTAGGATATGGACTGCTATTAGTTTTTTTGATCTTTACAGCCATGATCTCTCTGTGACAAGCACGAAGCTGGTCACGAATATATTCGAGCTCTTCGCGCCTATGCGGAACAATATACTTTTCAGAGCCATTTTTAAGCAGATCAATATACCATTCAACGGTTTTAAGTTTGCCGAGACAGTAACTTGATATCATCTGTTTGTCATTATAGTCTTTGATAGCCTCTGTTTCAATTTGAATGTATGAAACAAGGTCGCTGGGAATTCTCGGAAGTTTTTTAGGACCAAATAACATATCTAACATCTCCTTTATTAGTAGTCATTTCTTTCATTAAGTAATTTATCAATTGCGATTATTCTTAATTCCGCTTCAACTTTAGTTATTTCCATACAACCGTAAGATTCGTTACAGTAATTTGCCCTGCCATGTATTACATTAACGCGTTCCTCTCTTAAAGTTGAGCTTGACAATCTCGAGTAGTTAAGCACAAAGTTATCGATTTTGCTGTTGCGTTCCTTGATTATTTTGTTAAGTGCCTTTTCCCTTATAGTATCATCAGAACCGTCTGAGGCGTTTAGTCGAGAAAGCTCATTCTTTAGCACCCTTAATGGATATTCATTATAGGTTTTTATTATTGATTCGAACCTTTCATCAATTCTTTGCTGATTTTTGTCAATCTGATCATTAATGTTGGATAATGTATCCATAATTTGAGGAAGACTTTTATCAAATTTTTCATATGCTTTTTCAAATAAACTAAACAATCCCATATCTATCACCTCCAAAATCAAATTAATTTATACGCTTCAAACTCACACCCGATTTATTCCGTGTTTTGAAAGAATTATCAGATATTATTTTTCAGCAATTGGACTTGGTGAGTATTCCTTGCAGCTATACCAAGCTGATGTTTCACCACCTCGACGTCTCATACAAGGTCCTTTTGCATATTTTTCAAATTCAACGCCATATCTTTTTATTTCAATTTCTGCATCTCCCATCCAATATTTGCAGAAAACACATATTGGGGATCTTTGTGGTGTCTGAGTAACTCTCATTTTTACATTTCTCCTT
>JAGBFZ010000421.1 GCA_018110855.1 Oscillospiraceae bacterium | reverse complement strand
TCGGTCCCGTTTTCGGCATCAAGGGCGGAGCTGCGGGCGGCGGATACGCTCAGGTAGTTCCCATGGAGGATATCAACCTTCATTTCACGGGTGATATGCACGCTATCACCGCTGCCAACAATCTCCTCTGCGCTCTCCTTGACAACCATATGCAGCAGGGCAACGAGCTGATGATAGATCAGCGCAGGATAATGATCGACCGCTGCCTTGACATGAACGACAGAGCACTCAGAAATGTTGTTATCGGTCTGGGCGGCAAGATAAACGGAATCCCCCGTCAGGACAGCTTCCGCATTACAGTAGCAAGCGAGATAATGGCTATCCTCTGCCTTGCATCCGATCTTGGCGACCTGAAAAAAAGGCTTGGAAATATCCTTATTGCCTATAACCTCAAGGGCGAGCCTGTGTTTGCCCGTGATCTGGGCGCACAGGGTTCAATGACCGCCCTTCTCAAGGACGCACTGAAACCAAATCTGGTTCAGACCCTTGAAAACAATCCCGTTCTCATGCACGGCGGTCCCTTCGCAAATATCGCTCACGGCTGCAACTCCGTAAGAGCTACAAAGCTTGCTCTGAAGCTGGGCGATTACTGCATTACCGAGGCAGGCTTCGGCGCTGATCTCGGAGCCGAGAAATTCTGCGATATCAAGTGCCGCTTTGCAGGTCTTAAGCCCGACTGCGCCGTTATCGTAGCAACTATCCGTGCGCTCAAGTATAACGGCGGCGTTCCCAAGGCGGAGCTTTCCGAGGAAAATGTACCCGCTCTCGAAAAGGGTATCGTTAATCTTGTTACTCATATTGAGAATATGCGCAAATTCGGCTTCCCTGCTGTTGTTGCCATCAACCGCTTCGGCACCGATACCGATGCCGAGATAGCTGTTGTGGAAAAGCTCTGCGGCGAAATGGGCGTTCCCGTTTCCCTGACGGAAATATTTGCAAAGGGCGGCGAGGGCGGCACAGACCTTGCACAGAAGGTCTGCGATACAATTGAGAAGAAGCCCTCACATTTCAAGCCCCTTTATGACGATTCCCTTTCTATCCGTGAAAAGCTTGATGTGATTGCAAAGGAGATATACCGTGCAGACGGAGTTATCTTCACCGCTCAGGCTCAGAAGGCAATTGCCGAGATCGAAAAGCTGGGCTTCGGAAATGCTCCCGTATGCGTTGCAAAGACTCAGTACAGCCTTTCCGACGATCCCGCAAAGCTGGGCAGACCCGAAGGCTTCTCCATCACTGTCCGTGATGTTAAGCTCTCCGCAGGCGCAGGATTTATCGTTGCCCTCACAGGCGATATTATGATAATGCCCGGACTTCCCAAGGCTCCTGCTGCCATGAAGATAGACTGCGATGAAAACGGAAATATTTCGGGTCTTTTCTGATAAAAATACCTTGTTTTTCAAACGTTACTAAAAATTAACAACATAGTCCGATTTTTGTAACCTTTAGCAAATATAATAAAATTATATGGTTTTTATCGTTTTTGTTTATTCATTACCACAAAATTTAAGGAGTATTAAATATGTCAGTTGAAACCATGAAGGTTCTTATCTGTGATGATTCGATCCTTGCAAGAAAGAAAACCAAAACTGCTCTGACTCAGCTGGGCGTTACTCAGATATTTGAGGCATCAGACGGCGAGCAGGCTATTGCCGCATATAAGGAGCATCAGCCCGATATCACCCTTATGGATATCGTTATGCCCAAGATCGACGGTGTTTCCGCGCTCAAGGCTATCCTTGCAGAAAATCCCAAGGCAAAGGTAGTTATGGCTTCCTCTGTGGGAACTCAGGAAAATCTCAAGGAAGCTATCAAGGCAGGAGCATTTGATTTTCTCCAGAAGCCTATATCTGAGGAGCAGATCAAAGTGCTTATCAACAAGGCGGCTAAGTGATTTTGAGGCTTTCGTTACATAGTCTCTCCCCGTTGAAAGGAATGAAAATACGCTAATGTTTACCCAGTTTTTCGGAAATTATCTTCTAAATAAACAGCTTGTTGACACTAAGCAGCTTGCAGACGCTCTTGCCGTTCAGAAGCAGACTCGCCCAAGGCTTGGCGTTCTTGCAATAAATGCGGGATATATGACCGCTGAGCAGGTGGATATGGTCCATGCTGAGCAGCAGCGTGTTGATAAGAGAATAGGCGATATCGCCTGCGATATGGGATTTCTTACCCATGATCAGGTTGAGGAGCTTTTAAGCTCTCAGGGAGCTGCCCACCTCCAGTTAGGTCAGGCTCTTGTAAATTCGGGAGCTATGACAAATGCTGCCTTTGCCGAGGCACTGAACAGCTATAAAAATGAAAACAGCCTGACAGATGTTGATTTCAGCGACGGCAGCGGCGCAAAGATCGACGAGCTGATAAAGAAATTCTACAATTTCTCTGATGACAGCCGCAGCGCATATCTTACCGAATACATAGCTCTGCTTTTCAAGAATATCATTCGTTTTATCGGTGACGATTTCACTCCCCTCGCTTCCAAAAAGCTGACTGAAGCAGGATCGGAGCTTGCTGCAGTGCAGAAAATAACAGGAGATTTTTCCTGCTCCACTGTTATCAGCGCCCCCGAAAAGGCTTATCTTGGCTTTGCATCACGTTATGCGGGTGAGGAGCTTACAGAGCTTGACGAGATGGCTCATGCCTCCTGCGGAGAATTTTTAAATCTCCACAACGGTCTTTTCACCGTCAATATTTCCAACGAGATGAATACAGAGCTGAAGCTTCAGCCTCAGGATTATCTCGAAAACAGCGGCATTTCGGGAGAAATATACGTTATTCCGCTGGTGTTCCCGTTCGGAACAGTTTCATTCATGGCTGTGCTTTAATACAAAAGCTTTCGGCAGCCGCTGACAGGGGTCTCGGGTAATCACGCATTATCTGTTTTCTCATTCGGCGGCT
>JAGBFZ010000420.1 GCA_018110855.1 Oscillospiraceae bacterium | reverse complement strand
ATTTCCGGCGCATTATCAAGCAGATATACCCTTATCTGAATGACTTAGTGAATGCTTATTTATCCTGTCTTTAATTATACAGGATTTTAATACATTTGTCAAGCTGTTCAAGCGAAAATCTGTTTGGTGAAAGTGCAGATTTTCGTAAGGTTGAACAGCTTGATTTTATATTTGGTTGCGGAGGCTGGATTTGAACCAACGACCTTCGGGTTATGAGCCCGACGAGCTACCGAGCTGCTCCACTCCGCGATGTTATGTTTGGCACTCATTTTCAGAGTGCTTATTTATTATATCACAACAAAAAAGGTTTGTCAAGAGTTTTTTTGAAAAAATCCAAAAAATTTGAGCGGCTCCATTTTGGGATAGGATAAACTGCTTCTCTTCGATGTTTTTGCGAATATGAAAAAATATGGATACAGAAAAATTAAAATCAGATTAAATTACACGAAATACCTTGACAGGTGAGGTACTGTGTGTTATCATATAATTGAACTTCATCAAAGAGTATCATTGAGAAGAGGAAGAATATCGGCGGGAGGTGCGGAATGTCAATAGCTTCAGACCTCATAAGAGGTCATACGGACACCATAATCCTGTCGCTGCTGTCGGTCGGCGACAGCTACGGCTATAAGATAAACAAGGATATTATGGACCTTACGGGAAACCGCTTCGAATTTAAGGAAGCGACCCTTTACAGCGCATTCAGGCGGCTTGAGCAGTCGGGTGCCATCGCCTCCTACTGGGGTGATGAAAACACAGGCGCAAGGCGCAAATACTACACCATTACCGATGCGGGGCGGAGGCAGTACAGCGAAAGCCTTGCGGAATGGGACAAGACCAGAGCCATAGTGGATAAGCTCCTCTATGCTGCCCGAAATGTGGAAAATGATGAAAATAAAGATAACAGGGAAAGGAAAGAATGAAATGAAATCAGCGATCAGAGCATATGTGGATAATCTGTTCAAGGACGCTCCGAAGGAGAACGCAGTTGCGGAGCTGAGAGAAGAGATACTCTCGAATCTGGAGGCACGCTATGATGACTGCATAAATGCGGGAATGACACCTCAGAGGGCATACGCCGCAGTAATAGGCACTATGGGCGATGTAAGCGGTCTGATAACGCAGGTGAGCGGTTCAGGCTTCCATGAGGAAGGACTTTTCGAGAAATCCTCTCCCCGCAGCAGGCTTATGAAAAAATACGCCTATGTTTTCAAGGAGAGCAATATCAAGGCGATGAAAAATGCCGCCATTTCCGTAATGTGGCTGCTTATCGTGGCGTTTTATTTTATGCTCAATTATCATAACAGCTGCTGGGATACCTCATGGCTCATCTTTATCGTTGGAGCAGCCCTAACAGTGGGCTTCAATATGATAGGCAGCATTATTCGGATAAGCAGGCGGGACGATACCGAAAGCAGGATAAAGCTTCTCAGGAAGATCCGTGGCAGCGTTTCCGCCATAATGTGGCTTGCCATTGTGTTCTTCTACTTCCTGATAAGCTTTGAATCATATGGTATGTGGGACATCTCATGGCTCATATTTATCCTGGGAGCGGCAGCACAGATAGTGGTGAACACCATATTCAAGGTGCTTATAAGCCGTTTTACCGCCTGAAAATATTGTGAATGAAAAGGAATAATAAAAAAATGCATTTGCCCATAAGAGATTTTATTGACAGCTATTCCGAGAGCCAAGTGATCCGTGCTCATATGCCCGGTCACAAGGGCAGAGGAGATATATTCAATGCCCTTGACATCACCGAAATTAAGGGAGCGGACAGCCTTTTTGAGGCAAGGGGCATTATTGCCGAAAGCGAGAAAAAGACCTCGGAGATATTCGGCTCCTACAAGACCCTTTACAGCGCAGGCGGCTCTACCCTATGCATTTACACCATGCTTGCAATGTGCCTGATGGGAAGCCCGTCACGGAAGGTGGTTGCCGCAAGGAACTGCCACAGGGCGTTTTTAAATGCCTGCGTTATGCTTAACGCAGAGGTGGAATGGGTATATCCCCAATATGAAAGCTCCATTGTTTCGGGGAATATAACCGCTGAAATGATAGAAGCTGCCATAATAAAAGCAGAAGATCCCGTCTGCGTTTACATAACCACTCCCGATTATCTGGGCAGGCTCACCCCTCTTGATGATATTGCCGAGGTCTGCCACAGGCATGGCTGCCGTTTGCTGGTGGATAACGCCCACGGCGCATATCTTCGGTTTATTGATGAAAACGGAAAGCCTCTTCACCCCTTGTATCACGGGGCGGATATCTGCTGCGATTCCGCTCATAAAACGCTCCCTGTGCTTACGGGGGGCGCATATCTGCATATTAACGATCCTTCGGCGGAGATCTATGATGGCTATGCAAAGGAGCTTATGTCAATGTTCGGCTCATCAAGTCCGTCATATCTCATTCTGCGCTCGCTGGATATGTGCTGCGAATTTATGGAGAACGAAGCGGCAGAGCATTTTGCTAAAATGAAAAAGGCTTCGGAAAATGTGAAGAGCTTTCTTTCCCCCTGCTGGCATATCGAGGAGGGCGAATGCGGCAAGCTCACTATCCTCGCTCCGCCCTCGGGATATACGGGAAACGACCTTGCGGAGATACTCAGAGGCTGGGATATTGAGTGCGAGTATTCGGATAATACTCACGCCGTGCTTATGCTCACGGGACTTGAAGCTGCGGAAATAAACGCCATAGGCAGGGCGCTGTCCTCCATTCCGCAGCCGAGGATAAGGGTCCCTCTGCCCGACCTTTCGGGGCTTTCGCCTCTTATGCGTGCAATGAGCATGAGAGAGGCTGCCATGTCTCCCCGTGAATATATCCCTGCAGAGCAGGCGGCGGGCAGAATATGCGGTACGGCAGTTTCCTGCTGTCCTCCCGGGATTGCCGCTGCGGCAGGCGGAGAAATTTTTTCGGAGGAAATAATAAATATTTTAAAAAACTATAGCATTTTCCATGTAAATGTGGTAAAATAAAAATGCGGATATGTTTTTTCCGCATTATTACTTCATTTTAAGGATATGATATTATGAAGCTGATATATGCAGTTGTCAACAACGATGACAGCCACGCTGTCTCCACCGAGCTTACCAAAAAGGGCTTTTCAGCCACAAAGCTCGCTTCCACAGGCGGATTTCTTATGTCGGGAAATACCACCTTCCTCATCTGTGTTGATGAGCAGAGGGTTGATGACGCCATTGAGGTCATAAGGGAATGCTCAAGAAAAAGGAAGCAGTTCGTCCCTTCGGCGGCAAGCGGAAGATCGGACACCACAGGCTCATTCCCCATTGAGGTCACTGTCGGAGGAGCGACTGTATTCGTTACGGATGTTGAGCGCTTTGAAAAGCTGTGATCAGGCTATATTCCAAGGAAAACGCATTAAAGCCCATTGAAGCAATGAGCAGGACGGAGAGATTTGTCCATTCCTACATACTCACAGGTGAAAAGGGCGTGGGGAAAAAGACCTTTGCAAGGTATATTGCAATGCAGCTCCTCTGCGATGAGCACAATGCCTGCGGCGTATGCCGTCAGTGCAGCAGGATCCTCAGAGGACAGCACCCCGATTTTATCATTGCCGAAAGGGAAAGCGGAAAGGCTAATTTTTCCGTCAAGGATATCCGCAAAATTGTAAGCGACAGCTATATTTCTCCTAATGACTGCTCCCGCAAGGTGTATCTCATTGCCGACTGCGAGGGCTGGCAGGATGCCTGTCAGGACGCTTTGCTGAAAATCACCGAGGATCCTCCCGAGGCGGCTTATTTCATATTCACATCTGTGAATAAAAACAGCTTTCTCCCCACTCTCATATCCCGCTCCATGACAATTGAGCTGCATGAGGCGGACAGGGAAGGCTGCATGGAGGCTCTTCGGGATATGGAGAAATACTCCGAGGAGGATATATGCAGGGCGGTGGATTCCTTCGGGGGAAATATCGGACGGTGCATTGAATTCCTTGAGGGCAGCGCAGAGCTTGCAAAATCGGCGGAGGCTGTTAAAAATGCAATGGAAGCCATTGCCGCACGAGACGAATATGCTCTTGCAGTAACGCTTAACGGCATAGCTTCAAAGCGTGAGGAAATGCGCTGCACACTCGAAATGCTCACACGCTCCGTAAGGGACGCTGCGGTTATCAGGAACGGCGGAAAGGATATTTCAGGATGTACGGAGGCGGCTTCAAGACAGCTTGCGGAAAGATGCTCCGCAGGACGAATCCTCGATATGTATGACGCACTCTGCGAGGCTTCCTTCCTATGCACGAGAAACTGTAATGCTCAGGGTACGGCTGCCGTTCTTGCAGGCAGGCTGTGCAGATAAAACTGAAAGGGAATTTGTAAAAATAATGATAGAAATAATCGGAGTAAGATTTAAGGAATCGGGGAAGATGTATTACTTCTCCCCCAACGGCGCAAAGCTCAATGCGGGCGACAAGGTCATTGTCGAGACCGCAAGAGGCGTGGAATGCGGCACTGTGGTAATGGGCAGCCGCAATGTTGAGGACGATAAGATCGTCGCTCCCCTGAAGCCCATAATCCGTCCTGCGACGGAAAAGGATCTAAAGATAGTTGAACAGAACAGGGCTAAGGAAGAAAATGCCGCCCGTATCTGTCAGGAAAAAATTGCAGCTCACAAGCTGGATATGAAGCTTGTGGATGTGGAATGTACCTTCGACAACAACAAGCTCCTCTTCTATTTCACTGCGGAGAACCGTGTGGATTTCAGAGAGCTTGTAAAGGACCTTGCGGCGGTTTTCCGCACAAGGATAGAGCTGAGACAGATAGGCGTCAGGGACGAGGCTAAAATGCTGGGCGGTATAGGCGTGTGCGGCAGAGCCTTCTGCTGCAAGACCTTTCTGGGAGAATTTCAGCCCGTATCCATCAAAATGGCAAAGGAGCAGGGGCTTTCTCTCAATCCCACCAAGATATCGGGAACCTGCGGCAGGCTCATGTGCTGCCTGAAATACGAGCAGGATTTCTATGAGGAGGCTTTCAAGTCAACTCCCAAGGTGGGTGCATATGTCAAGACCCCCGAGTTCAAGGGCTATGTTGAAGAGGTCAATCTCCTGACGGGCAAGCTTCGGGTAAAGCCCGAAAAATCCGATGATCCCGCTGTGGTGCTGAGCAAGGATGACGTTACTGTTATCAAGGACGGCAGGGTGCGCATGGACAGGGACGAAATGCGTGCTTTAAAGCAGCTTGAGGATAAATAATTTATTTTTTGGAGGTATTTACTATGGGAAGAGCTAACAAGGGCATTACAATCGCAAGAGAGATCATTCTTATCGTCACATTCTGCCTTACGATCGCAAATGTGGTACTTATGATCGTTCAGCTTGCGCTGGGAAGCAAGGAAGCTAAGCGCTGCATCAGCTTTAACGACAGCGATGAGCTGCCTTTCTGAGCTTTGGAAAGGAGTACCATAGGCTATGGCTGAAACAATTGACGTTACAAAAAGAAAAACCGGAAAACTTGTAGGCGGCATTATTGCTGCGGTGGCTGTTGTCATCGTGGGACTGAGCGCTTTTACAACTGTTGACGCAGGTCATTCGGGCGTTGTGCTTACCTTCGGAGAGGTATCCCCCGTTGTGCTTGGCGAGGGACTTCATGTAAAGATACCCTTTATCCAGCAGGTGATACAGATAGATAACCGTGTGCTGAAGGCTGAGGTGGACTGCTCCTCCGCTTCTAAGGATCTCCAGACGGTCTCCAGCACCATTGCCCTCAACTATCGTGTGAGAAACGAGGCTTCTGCGAAGATATACAAGGAGGTAGGTCCCTCCTATGAATCGGTCATCATAAACCCTGCTATCCAGGAGTGCGTAAAGGCTGTTACCGCCAAATACACCGCTGAGCAGCTTATCACTGACCGCCAGATAATCAGCGATCAGATGAAGGAGCTTCTGAATGAAAAAATCAGCGGCTATGGTCTGGAGCTTCAGATCTTCAACATCATCTCCTTTGAGTTCACTGCCGAATACAACGCTGCCATCGAGGCAAAGCAGACTGCTCAGCAGAATGCTCTCAAGGCAGAGCAGGATCTCCAGAGGATAAAGGTGGAGGCGGAGCAGACCGTTGCCAAGGCAGAAGCCGAAGCAGAGGCATACCGTCTGAAATCCGAGCAGATCACTCCTCAGATGATCGCTATGGAATACATAGACAAGTGGGACGGCAAGCTCCCTGCCGTTGCAGGCGGAGACAGCAGCTCCATGCTCATTGATATTTCCGATATCATCAAGCAGATGGAGTCAAAGGACAGCACATCGGCATCTGCGCCCCCTGTGACTGCTCCTGCGGCTAAGCCTGAAATTTCGGAAGAACCCGCTGAGGACGCTGAATAAAAATATCAGCCGATATCCGCTGCTTTTATTGCGGATATCGGCTTGATCTTTATATTGATCCAAGTTCTTTCCATGATTTGTCAAAAAATGGTTTTATCCAGCGGTACTGACTGTCATCGGGATATTCACGGAAGCTGCCCTCAGTCATCATGGTGAGATAAAGGACAATATCATACCAGAGTATCCTTGTTCGCTCGGGCAAGGTAAATGCTGTCTGTCCAAAGCCGCGCAGAAATGCGTCATTTACGCTGTGCCTGCGGAATCGGTCCTCCATAAGCACATCTCCCCATAAGGCTCTTTCCCAGTCGATAAGGGCGCAGACATGACCGTTTTTCACAAATACATTTCCTTCCCACAGGTCGTAATGGACCAGCACAGGAGACACATTTTCAAAAGCGTCCTTGTGAGCGGAAAGCAGGGAAAGTATCTCCTCGGGAGAAACGCCGATCATGATCTGCTTTTGGGCTGCGTCGGCAAGGACATTCCGTATCAGCATCTCAATAAGATCATAGAGCTTCTCAAAGCCGTCTGCTCCGTCATAAAGCTGACCGAAGCGGTCTCCCTTTATCCGGGCGATATCCCTGACGATACTGCCTATCTCGGAATACATTTCATCTTTTTCCGTCTCGCTTAAACTGTTCTGCAAGGCAAAAAGGCTTTCCCCCTCCAGATGCTCCATTATGAAATAATCTCCCGTACAGAGCGTTTTGCTTGTATCGTAATACTGAACCTTGGCAGTCTTTACGCTTCGGAGCTTTTCCGCCAGCTTCATGGCGTTTACCTCTGCGTTCATAAGGCATTTTTCGTTTCTGAGCAGCGTGCTGCTGTGCTCGGGCGCAATTTTAAGTATGCTTTTTTCACCGTCGGAAAACTCTATTCGGTAGGCTATATTGCAAAGCCCTTCGGACAGCTCCTCATATGCTGTCATTTTCCGTTGGGGAAATGCGTTTCTGATTATTTTTTCAAGTGCTTCACGGCTTTGGATATTTTTTGTTGTTCCCATGTTTTTTCCCTTTCTGTTACTTCATGCTCCTTCCGATAGGAGAAGATCGTCTTTGTTAATTGTAATTATAACATTCTTTCGGCGGTTTTCAAGTGTTTTGGATAAATTTTTTCCAAAGATCTTTTTGAGCTCGGGCAATTTTGTGTTATATTGGAAAATTTTATTGAACGGGGAACGGTTTTATGATATACTTATATTAACAAATTTTTCGGGGGTATATTATGGTTGACAGCAAAGCACTGAAAATACTTGCAAGATCACGCAGGGGTGAGCTTTCCGGTGAGGAAAGGGCTTATTGCATTGAAAAGGGCGTGCTGACGGTTCATGAGCCTGTTTCTCATGATGAGCTTATCCGTCAGATAAAGGCTGCTGCAGAAAAAATATCCGCAGAAAAGGCTGTGAAGGGCTTTCTTTACAGCATATCATCAAAGGAACGCCGTTACAGGACTGCTCTTTCAAGCCTTATCTGGGCGAAGGCTTTGCCCGTTCATAAAGCCGAGTCTTTCCGTGAATATCACGGGGCATACAGCTGCGCTGTATGCGGAGGGGATTTCCGTAACGATGATCTGAGCTGTCTCGATATGGAGAAATACTGCATTAACAGGTTAGATCCGCGAAAGGATTTTATGGACATCTGCTGCGCAGGCTATGTATTAAACGATCTTCGGGAATTTGAAAAGCTGCCCGAGGCGGAGCACTGTGATGAGGATATCCGCATAATAAACCGCATTTTCGGACTTGCGGGAGAGATATCCTCCGCTAACAAGGTAAATGCCCTTCTGAAGCTTATTGCTGCGGAGAAAAGCCTTGATATGACTGCCGCCGACGCATATTCCGTTCTGGGAGTTTTGTCCTCCTGCGGTGTTTTTGACACTCCCGAATACAAAAGCTATGCAAGCGGCTTTGTTCCCTGCAATGAGCGGCAGTTCGTTTACGAGACGGATATTTATTATCCGCTTCATTTATGGCGGGGAAAATACGGGATAAACTACTCGGCAATCGAAAATATATTTGGGCAGAAAATCGCCGCAGAAATATCCCCCGAAGCTGCCATAAGGGGAAAGGCAGAGCGTGCGGAGCCAAGGAAAAAGCCCTCGGGATCAAAGGCGGAGCAGTATTTCACAGACGGCGTGCATATTATTGAGCTTGATGACAGAATGAGGTATTATTACGGGCTTTCGCCCCTTGACAATAATTGGGACAGGGTGGTTATGTATTCCGTCACCCATGCTCTCAGAAAGCGGACGGAGATATTCTTTGAGGGGGATATTGTTAAAAAGGTGATATTTGAGGAGCTTGCAGGCGATAATGGCTACAGGCTTTATCATGAGGCGGATATGGACGTTCCCACTGACGGCAGGCAGCTTATTCTTCCTAAGACTGCCAGAGGGCGGGAGCAGAAGCTTACTCCCTCTCTGCTCCTTACGCCTTCATATATGCAGGGTCAGCTGTATGTCGTTATTAATTCGGAGAAGGGCAGGGTCAGCTCCTTTAACAGCAGCAACGATCAGTTACTTCCTCTTCCTCCGTGGGAGCGGTTGTTTTCCGCCGAGGATTTTTATGCTTATACGGAAAAATACATTGCTTCATGTCCCGAGGAATATGAAAAAACTCTTGAGAATTTCAGAAACAAAAAGCGTGTGACTGTGAAATTTACCGCAGGGGATATTTTCAGGCAGCAGATCTCTCCTACTCTGTATACATACGCTCTTATTCTCTGCAAGGTGCGGCAGCTGGAAAAATGGGACGAGCTGCCCCACGATCATCCGCTGCGGCATCTGATGACTCAGCCTATTATATACCGTCAGTATGCGATAGTTACGGATGATTCGAATATGACTGCAGAGCAGCTTCGGGATATTCCGCTCCTTGACGCTAAGATAGCGCAGGATAACGACATTCTCTGGCAGACCTATCCCATTGTATGCTCAAAGAAGCTTGAGGAGAGCGATATTGACCTTGGCTTCGGCATAAACGAAAAGCTCAGAACTATTGCGTGGGGACTTGCTATGCACACCTTTCGGGAGGACGAATGGCATTTTTCCTGCAATGGCAGAAAGGGGCAGACCCATCTCAGCTTTAACGCACTGAACCATACCGTTTCCATGGCATACGGGGTCGCTCTTGGGATAAGTCTTGAAAATAATTGCGGCATGGCGGGGGAAATTCCGCGAAGGGGATCCAATAATGACATTATTAAAAAGCTGCTGTGCGAATATTTCGGCTTTTCTCCCGAAACTGCCTGCGACGAGTTTGCGGAAAAATTCGGGGGACTTACCCGAAAGCAGTTTATTGAGCTTGCGGAGAAAAGATTTAAAAAGTAATATCGGGAAAATGACATGAGATACACACGAAAATTATTCAAAACAAAAGACCCCTTTGATACAATTGGCACTAATGAGCTTTTTCTTAAAGCAGTTAAAGAAAACTGCGAATTTCAGTATAATAACTGTCCCGAATACAGGAAGATCCTTGACGGCGCAGGCTTTTCACCCGATGATCTTAGGGAATACGGGGACATTGAAAGGCTGCCCTTTATCCCCACCCTGTTTTTCAAAAGGCACAGGATATATTCCATGCCCCGAAGGAAAATGCTCATTCATGCCACATCTTCGGGAACAAGCGGCTCATACAGCGATATAGGCTTTGAGCTTGAGGGGCTTCTCTGCGGACTTGACATGGTGCTGACCGTTGCAGGACGGAATAAGCTTTTATCTCCTGTTCCGTGCAATTATGTTGTTCTGGGGTATCGTCCTCACAAAAGCAACAAAACCGCTGTGGCAAAGACCGCTTACGGCTTCACTCTTTTTTCTCCTGCTCTGAACAGGACCTTTGCGCTGAAATTCAAGGACGGTAAATATATCCCCGATCTTGACGGGATAATCAATGCTGTCGTTAAGCACAGCAGCTCACCCTTTCCTCTTAGGTTTATCGGCTTTCCCTCCTACACCTTTTTTGTGATGAAGCTTATGGAGGAACGGGGCATTTCCGTAAAGCTGCCCAAAGGCTCTATGATTATGCTTGGCGGGGGCTGGAAGCAGTTTTACAGGGAGCAGGCAGATAAGGGAGAGCTTTATTCCCTTGCAAAGAGGACGATGGGGCTTGATGAGGAATGTATCATGGAATCGTTTGGTGCGGCAGAGCACCCTATATTATACTGCGACTGCAAAAATCATCATTTTCATATTCCTGTATACAGCCGTATTATTATCCGTGACGTTCATACTCTTGAGCCTGTTCCCATGGGACAGACGGGACTTGTGAATCTCATTACCCCCATGATAAAGGCAACGCCTGTTTTAAGCATTATGACCGATGATTTAGGTGTTCTTCATGATGGGAATGAATGCGGCTGCGGTATTGCTTCACCTTATCTTGAGATTATAGGCAGGGTAGGGCTTAGGGATATAAAGACCTGTGCGGCAGGGGCGGCGGATATTCTGTCGGAGACTTACAACGGGGAGGCGATGAAATGATCCTTGCAAACGGGAAGATCTATTCTCCATCGGAGCAGAATGTTATTCTCGACAGACTTGAAGCTGAGATAAACGACACCCGAATGAGGCTTTCCCTTGACACTGAGGCTGTTATTCATGCTGCCGATTCGCTGGGAAAGAAGATGGCGGCGGGAGAGTTTGATGATATCATTGGGGGATTTATTCATGATATGCCCCATGGATACATAAGGCTTGCGGCTGATTTTCTGAACGGAGAGAATATCAGGTTCCGCTTGAATGAGGAGCTTGGAGAGAGCTTTTCGGGGGAACGGCAGATATATCCCCCTTACGGCATTTCAAAGGCAATCGTTAAGCTCATGCCTTTGGGAACACTCTTTCACATTGCCGCAGGGAATATGGACGGACTTCCTGTACTGAGCGTTATGGAAGGACTGCTGACGGGAAATGTGAATATATTAAAGCTCCCTCAGGCGGACAAGGGACTGACCATAGAGATCCTTTTAAGACTTATTGAGCTTGAGCCTTCCCTTGCACCGTTCATATACGTTTTTGATACGCCCTCCTCGGATATTTCCGCAATGAGAAAAATGGCTGAGATATCGGACGGCATTGCAGTATGGGGTGGGGATGAGGCGGTAAAGGCTGTGCGCTCTCTTGCTCCTGCGGGGGTTAAAATAATTGAATGGGGTCACAAGCTGGGCTTTGCCTATATTTCGGGATATGAAAACAAGGATGTCGAGTTATCAGCCCTTGCGGAGCATATTATTGGGACAAGGCAGCTTCTGTGCAGCTCATGTCAGGTCATATTTATTGACACAGACGATATGGATGACATAAGAGCCTTCTGCCGTGAATTCCTGCCCTATCTGGAGGCTGCGGAAAGGAAAACGCCCATAACCGAGACGGGTGCGATTGCCGAAATGACTTTGCGAAGATATACGGAGCGGCTTGAGGGGCATATCGGCTGCAAAAATGCGGACAGGGAATATTTTCAGGGTGAGAGGTGCAGTCTGACTGCCTGCACCGACAGCAGCTTACAGCTTTCCTATATGTACGGGAACTGCCTTGTTAAAAGGCTTCCTCATAATGAGATAATGGCAGTGCTTCGCAAAGCTAAGGGATATTTGCAGACGGCGGGGCTTATCTGCTCCGCTGAAAAAAGAGAGCTTCTGACGGATATTCTCGTGAGGGCGGGAGTTGACCGCATTATGAGAGCGGGAAATATGTCTGTTTCCTTCTGCGGGGAGGCTCATGACGGCGAATATCCTTTGAGAAGATATAT
>JAGBFZ010000419.1 GCA_018110855.1 Oscillospiraceae bacterium | reverse complement strand
TATATAATCATCGGCACCCATATCAAGTCCCGTTATAATGTTTACCTCACTGTCACAGGCAGTCAGGAATATTATGGGAACGGAGGAGGTTTTTCTTATCTCCCTGCACACATCATAACCGCTGCCGTCGGGAAGCATTATGTCAAGCAGTATCAGCGACACATTATCGGAGAAAAGTCTGTACACCGATTCACAGTCGGGAGCATGGATAACCTCATACCCCTCACGCTCCAGAGAATATTTCAGTCCGTATGCAAGAGAGCTGTCGTCCTCTGCAAGCAGGATTTTTGCCATTTATATCTCACCTCAGAATATATTTTACCATTTCCCCGTTGCTTTGTAAATACGAAAGTCTCAGTCTTACGAAAATGTAAGATAAAATTCACCCAAAAGAAAGAGAGAAGTGTTATACTGATAAATAAAGACCGGTCAATAAATAAAAAAGGGTGGAGATCAATGAAAGATATCATCATAAAAGCAGAAAACCTTACCAAGATATACGGCGTGGGAGATTCAAAGGTAACAGCTCTCGATAACTGCAGCTTTTCTGCCGAAAGAGGCAGCTTCACAGCTGTAACGGGCACCAGCGGAAGCGGAAAATCAACGCTTCTGCATATTCTCGGCGGAATGGACTGTCCCGATTCGGGCACTGTAACTGTAAGCGGAGAAGCACTGTTTCCCCTTGACGGCAAACTTAACAACAGAAAAAACAGAGCAAGGCTTGCAGTGTTTCGCAGACGTAATATCGGCTTTATTTTTCAGAGCTTCAATCTTATCCCCATAATGACCGTTAAGGAGAATATAACCGCACCTCTTATGCTTGACGGCAGAACTGCGGATACGGAATATTTCAACGAGATTGCGGAGCTTTTTGAGCTGAGTGACCGCCTTGACAGTTACCCTGCCCAGCTGTCGGGAGGACAGCAGCAGAGAGTTGCCATAGCACGTTCACTTATGGCAAAGCCTTCCCTCATACTTGCCGATGAGCCTACGGGAAATCTTGATACCAAAAACAGCCGCGAGATAATCGCGCTTCTCAAAAACAGCATTAGGCGGTTTCATCAGACCCTTGTTCTCATAACTCACGATCCCGAAATTGCAGGACAGGCTGACAGGGCAGTCTATATGACTGACGGCAGACTATCCGAAATAAACTGTTAAGGGGTGATAACATGAAGGATATGCTTCTGCTTGCCCTGCGATATATCAAGGTCCAGCGCAAGCATTCGATTTTTATCATAATATCGGTAATTCTGTCGGTTGCCCTTACAATGTTTTCCATATCGGTGGTATTTACATACAGGGAAACCAAACGTCTTGCCGCCATAGAGCAGAACGGTTCATATCACGTTTTGATGTCAGGTCTTGACAAGGATAAGGCAGAGCTTTTGTCACATAATGCCGCATTCTCACAGGCTGAGATCTTTAAAATGAATACTTTTCCCGATTCTGAGTCAAGGCAGTATATTGACGAAAACGGAATCAATAACTTTTATTCATATGACTATCTGATCGTCGGTGCAGATAATGATATTATGTCTGAATTTGGCAGCGATGACCTTGAAATAATTGATGTGCAGCAGGCTTTTTCTTCGGGCGGCACAGAGCTTCTTCCAAAAATGCTTCTTGCTGAGGGTCATATGCCCGAGGATGCTTCACAGATAGCAATACCCGAAGAACGGGGCTATAAGGTCGGTGATAAGATCAAGCTTGTAAAAGCAATAATGACCTATGACTATTTTGAATCATACTTTATTCCAATAGAAACTAAGGAAAAGGTTTATACCGTATGCGGTCTTCTTTCCACGGGAGAAACATTCGCAGAAAATATATATGTTTCCGAGGAAGATACCTTCCCATTCACAGGAGGCTTCACCTGCACTTATGGCATCAGAGCAAGATTTGCGGATATGAACGCCCACTTTTTTTCCACACTTCTGGATATATGCGAAAAGGCTGATATCAAGGTAGGACAAAGGGAAGGCATACTAATATCGGGCGGAAATGAGTTCGGATATTCGTTCAACCATGAGCTTATAGATGCGGAAGCGGCAGGCAAGGAAGCAAGGGCGAAGCTTATTGAAATAAGTGCAATACTCTACGTTGTAATCATGCTTATCCTTGCAGGCGGCAGAATGATAATCGACTGCGAATTTGAGCTTACAGCTGAGAAAAAGCGCAGACACATGGGTCTTATGATGTCCATAGGTGCTGATGACAGACAGCTTGTTGCCGTTACGACCTTTGAGGGAATAATTCTCGGACTTATTGCAGTGCCGTTGGGACTTATCCTCGGATACCTGATAATCATTGCTGTATGCATGATAGTATCCTCGGACAGCGAGCTTATGAACAGTCTCTGCCTTGACAGCATCAAGCCTGTTATCAGCATATGGTATCTTGTCATTGCGTCGATAACAGGAATCGGCTGGGTGTTCTTTTCCGCATACGGTACTGCCGTGAGAATAAAGAAGGTGAATCCTGTTGAAGCGGTGAACGGATACAGAAAAAGCCAAAAACTCCCATTCCCGAAAAAGCCCTACAAGCACAGAGATGACCCGAAAAGATTTCTTGGAAGCATTACCTACAGCACCATGCACATGGAGAAAAAGCGTTTTGTGTCCTGCACCGCTTCGGTCGCTCTCAGTATGTTTCTGTTTGTTTTGCTGAGCTACAGCCCCGTTATATATGAAAATTACCTGAACATTGTGTTTGAAGAACTCCACGGATATAATGATGATTTTACTATCCGAGGTGAAATGAACGGATACGATTATTACGAGCTTAAAGACCGCTTATTTGAAAGCGGATATTTTGAAGAGCAAAGTGTGCCGCCATTGTATGTATATTTTGATGCGATCAAAGGAACCTTTACGGCAGACGGCAGAAATACGGAATATCGTTTTAAAACGGAATATGTGGGCAGCGAAAAGGATAATGTTACAGTATCGGGATATTCACTTAGTAACTCAGATCTCCCCGTTGCTGTTATCTTTGACAGGATATCAGGCATTGAAAACGGCAGCATATTAACTGCACAGCCCAAAAGATTTACCTCCATATCTGCAGAGGGAATGCCCGAATTTGAATTTATGGTCATAATTCCCGATGAAGAACCTGCTCATTTACAAAATGGATTTATCCGCATTTATATGGTCAATGAGCAGATCGACGAATATGAGCAGAAGCTGAGGGAAAGCTGTCCCGACTATATGGCTAAGGTCGGAGAAAGAGATATATACCTGATGGTCAGAAATACAGATGATTTTGACAAGGCAAAAG
The DNA here is from genome assembly GCA_018110855.1 of Oscillospiraceae bacterium. GTDB lineage: Bacteria > Bacillota > Clostridia > Oscillospirales > Ruminococcaceae > Huintestinicola. The sequence continues at coordinate 968 of JAGBFZ010000419.1, read as the reverse complement.
AATTTATCCAAAGCGTTATTCCCGAAGGAGCAACAATATACGATCTGAAAAGCGAGATAAGTGAATATGATTATATGTTCAGATTTATCAGGCTTATGGCAGCGGCTATTGTGATAGTTTTTGCACTTATTGCTGTTTCAAACATCTTCAACATCACCGTTTCGGGAATAAGCGAATCAAGGCGCAGCTACGGACTTCTCCGTGCAGTCGGAATGACCGACAGGCAGCTTGAAAAAACTGCTGCCGTACAGACATTCCTGCCTATCATATATGCCTCGGTGATAACTCTGATACTGACAGCGGCTGCGGTCATGATAATTGCGTTAAATATGGGTGATCCAATAGATATAGAAAAAGCACTTGCATTTACCGAACCGCACAAGGCACTCATACGGGTCATCATTGCTTCTGCTGCAGCTTTTTCGGTTGCCGCTCTTGCAGCATATTTCCCACTTATGAGGATAGAAAAATCGACAGTATCCGATTCTGTAAGGTTTGAGACATAATTATTTACCCCGTCTTTTTATTTGCAGACGGGGTTTTGTTATCTCATTCATGTATTGTATTTTTCATTTGCACACATGCCTGTGAGCGAACCATGTTAACTGTAAAACAATCTACTCAATGCACAAAGATTCTATATAAAATCTGACATATTTGATGGACAGTTAGAGTACAGACCGCCCACATAAAGCAACAAAAAAGCCCGTAGATACGTGATCTGCGGGCTTTCGATTCGTGGCTCACCAATTCTTTCACAAGCCGAAATATTGTCCAAAGGAAGGGCGAGTGTACTCGCCCCTTCCCTACAATTAAAGCTGATGACAACCTTGGCATCGTAAAGATAAACAGATTTTACAAAAGTATCTACAAGCTTGCGTTTGCTGTTGTCCAATGAAAGGTCAATCGCATTATGGTCGAGGTACTCCCTCAATATCTCTACTGCTGCACTATTCAGTTTTCAAGAT
>JAGBFZ010000418.1 GCA_018110855.1 Oscillospiraceae bacterium | reverse complement strand
TGCTTATTTTGATTTAAAATAATAAAAAATGGCTGTACCCTTTCCATTTCGGGAAAGGTACAGCCATAATCATTTTTATTGTCATACTAATAACCAATTGTTCTATGGATAAAGACGGTGGATAGAATACGTCCAATCAAGGAAAACGACCGCAGGCGGGCTTCCGCCCGGCACGGGAGTTTGACGCAGAGTGGGCGTATTATAGCCGCCGTATTTTGTCCATAGGTTAATTGGTTATTAGTATCAGCTCAGCTCAAACATACCTGTATAAAGCTGATAATATCTGCCCTTGTCGGCAATCAGCTTGTCATGGTCTCCGCGCTCGATGATTTCGCCGTGCTCGAGAACCATAATTGCATCTGAGTTTCTTACCGTAGAAAGCCTGTGGGCGATAACAAATACCGTTCTGCCCTTCATAAGGCTGTCCATGCCCTTTTCAATGAGAGCCTCCGTTCTTGTATCGATGGATGAGGTCGCCTCGTCAAGTATCAGAACAGGAGGATCGGCAACCGCCGCACGGGCAATGGCAAGGAGCTGCCTCTGTCCCTGCGAGAGATTTGCTCCGTCCGATGTGAGCATTGTGTTATACCCCTCGGGAAGATGTCTGATAAAGCTGTCGGCATTTGCCAGCTTCGCAGCAGCGATCACTTCATCATCGGTAGCATCGGTCTTGCCGTATCGGATATTATCCATCACCGTTCCCGTAAACAGATGAGTGTCCTGAAGTACCATTGACAGTGAACGTCTCAGATCGTCCTTTTTGATCTTGTTGATGTTAATGCCGTCATAGCGTATCTTTCCGTCGGGAACATCATAAAATCTGTTTATCAGATTGGTTATGGTGGTCTTGCCTGCACCCGTAGAGCCTACAAAGGCTATCTTCTGCCCGGGCTTTGCATAAAGAGACACACCGTTTAAAACAGTCTTGTTCTCCTCATAGCCGAATGTAACATCATCAAATTCAACTCTGCCCTCAACCTTGGTGTAGGTAACAGTGCCGTCAGCCTTGTGGGGGTGCTTCCATGCCCAGACGCCGGTACGCTTTTCGCTTTCAACTATTGTTCCGTCAGGCTTTATCTCTGCGTTTACAAGGGTAACATAGCCGTCATCTGTTTCGGATTTTTCATCAATAAGACCGAATATGCGCTCTGCACCTGCAAGTGCGGAAAGCACTGCGTTAAACTGCTGTGCGACCTGAGCTATAGGCATTGAGAAATTCCTCGAAAACTGGAGAAATGCCACGACCGTGCCCACTGTAATAGCTCCGCTGAAGGAATGAATTCCCATAATGGCAAAAATACTTCCCGCAACTGCAAGAATTGCATACTGAATGTGGGCAAGGTTATTGTTAACGGGTCCCATGATATTTGCGAAGGTGTTTGCCTTGGTGGAAGCCTCACAGAGAGCGGAATTGAGCTTATCAAATTCCTCCTTGGACTTCTTCTCATGAACGAATACCTTGACTACCTTCTGACCGTCGATCATTTCCTCAATATACCCGTTGACAGCGCCTATCTCCTTCTGCTGCTCCTTGAAAAATTTTCCGCTCTGAGAGCCTATCTTTCCCGTAATGAACAGGAGCAGGAAAAGCATTGCGATAACGATAAGAGTGAGCTGCCAGCTGTAGTATACCATCATTACAAAAACGCCCACAACAGTCACAGTTGATGAAATGAAGCTGGCAATGGAGTTTGACATCATCTCACGGATAGTGTCGGTATCGTTAGTGTATCGGCTCATAACATCGCCGTGGGTGTGAGTGTCAAAATATTTGATGGGGAGCGTTTCCATGTGGGTGAAAAGCTCTTTTCTAAGATTGAAAAGCGTCTTTGTGGAAACAGCGAGCATTATCCTTGCATATGCAAATGTACAGAGTGCGCCCACTGCATACACTGATCCCATCTTTGCAAGGGTCGCTATGAACTGACCGAACAGGATATCGTCCTTATTGCCTATCATCGGCGTAATATAATCATCAATAATTACCTGCAAAAAGGATGTGCCGATGATATTGGCAAGAGAACTGAAAATGATAAATACAACTACCAGCGCCAGAAGTCCCTTATATTCCGAGGCATAGCTTAAAATTCTTTTAAATGTCGCTGCAGGATTATTGGGCTTCTGAAAAGGAATAGGCTTGCGTGGAGGCATTATTCATCAGCTCCTTTCTTCTGAGAATTGTAAACCTCAAGGTATATCTTATTGAATTTCAGCAGATTTTCATGAGTGTCGAAGGCGTCTATTTTTCCATCATCGAGAACGATTATCCTGTCCGCCTCGGCAACCGAGGAAATACGCTGTGCAATGATAATTGTAGTGGTGTCCGCAAGCTCTGTCTTGAAGGCATGGCGTATCTTTGCGTCTGTTGCTGTATCCACAGCACTTGTTGAGTCGTCGAGAATAACGATCTTAGGCTTTTTGAGCAGCGCTCTTGCAATACAAAGTCTCTGCTTCTGACCGCCCGAAACATTAACTCCGCCCTGTCCCAGATCGGTATCGTATCCATCGGGAAAGCTCATTACAAAGTCGTGCGCCTGCGCCTGCTTACAAGCCTCGATTATCTCTTCATCCGTTGCGTTTTCATTTCCCCAGCGGAGATTATCCCTGATCGTTCCCGAGAAAAGAACGTTTTTCTGAAGAACCATTGCGACTTCATTACGGAGATTATCTATCTTATAATCCCTGACATCGTGACCGCCCACAAGGATCCTTCCGTCCGTAACATCGTAAAGTCTGGGGATAAGCTGAACAAGAGTGGATTTCGCCGAACCCGTTTTGCCAATAACACCGATGGTCTCTCCCGATCTGATGTTAAAATTGATATTGCTGAGATTCAGATTTTCCTTATTATTTGAATAGCTGAATGAAACATTATCAAATACTATGCTTCCGTCTTCGGGAAGAAGAGCGGGGTCTGCGTTATCATCGGCGATATCGGGAACCTCATCGAATATCTCAACGATTCTGTGCATGGAAGCCATTGAAATGGTAGTCATAACAAATATCATGGAAAGCATCATCAGGGACATAAGTATCTGAGTAATATATGTGATGAAGCTCGAAAGCTGACCGATAAGCATACTTCCGCCGATGACCATATTACCGCCGAAGTAGATGACCGCAACTATGCAGGCATACATGGATATCTGCATAAGGGGCTGACCGAGGATAACCACCTTTTCAGCCTTGACCTGAGCAGCACGGACATCATCAGCCGAAGCAACGAATTTTTCGCCCTCGAATTTCTCTCTTACAAACGCCTTGACAACTCTTATTCCGATAAGATTTTCCTGCACACGGGAGTTGAGTGCGTCATATTTTGCGAGCATTTTCTCAAATCTGGGGAACGCAGTAGTCGTTATAAGAACCATGGCAACACCCAGAACGGGTATAGCGATCAGGAACACCATTGCAAGCTTTGCATTGATGGATATCGCCATAATAAGCGCAAAAATAAGCATGAAGGGTGAACGCACAGCCATTCTGATTATCATCATGAATGTGTTCTGCACGTTTGTAACATCGGTGGTAAGCCTTGTTACAAGAGAAGCAGTGGAATATTTATCCACGTTTGAGAAGGAAAAGTCCTGCACCTTGTCAAATAGCTTTTTTCTCACATTCTTTGCAAATCCCATGCCTGCGATCGCCGCAAATTTTCCTCCAAGAGCGCCGCAGAGAAGTGAAAAGATCGCCATAGCAGCCATCAGCAGACCCATTTTCACTGTGTATGATATATCGCCGCCGCCAATTCCTTTATCCACCATAAAAGCCATTACCAGCGGGATAAGCACCTCCATAATGACCTCGCCCAGCATAACAACGGGAGTAAGTATCGCATACTTTTTATACTCTCCCACGCAGGACAGCAGTTTTTTCAGCATTGTTCGGAAGTCTCCTTTTCTTTAGATTTTTCCCTGCCCTTTCCGCAGCAGTCCCCGAGAAGACCCGAGGCTTCGATATTGGAAATAGCAAGCTGTGTGAGCCTGATAAGCTCCTTTTTCTCCTTATCCGACATATTGCGGGTAATGATATTCTCTATCATATCAATAGTAAGACCTATTTCCCGCTGTAATTTCTGACCGTTTTCGGTAAGGATAACTTTTTTTATACGGGCGTCATTTTTATCCACCTCACGGATAATATATCCGCCCTTTTCCATATTGGAAAGGATACTTGCCACCGAGGAACGCTTTATCCCGAAGCTGTTTTCGATATCCTTCTGATAAACGCAGCTCCCGTTGTCATTGCAGAACCTGATAAATCCAAGTATCCTGCACTGCTCCCCCGTCATAGGGTATCCCTTTTCAAGCAGATATCCGTTTATGGAGTAGCGGATATCCTTTGAAAGGCGGTTGATGTATTTTCCGATATGCTCCTCCTTTTCATCAAATTCTTCCCCTGAGCCGTTCACACTATCGCCTCCATACAGAAAAATAAAAATGTTAGACATCTATCAGTTAGAAGTCTAACATTTATTATACGTTCAATTTAATAATATTACAACTAACATTTCATGAATAGTATGTTAATATTATTTTTCAAGGAACATATCCTCAAACCATACCTTGGGAACGGTAAATTCCCTGCCGTTTAAGTATTCAAGTATTCCCCCATCGGTGGTAAAGGAAAATTTCAGCTTGTAGGAATAAAGCGCCTGAGTTTTTATTCCATAGCTCCTGTTAACCTTATTGCTGCCGTATTTACCGTCCCCCAGAAGCGGACAGCCGATATACGCCATGTGTGCCCTTATCTGATGAGTGCGCCCCGTAAGCAGCTCCACCTCCACAAGGCTCAGCTTTCCGTCAGTTTTCAGCACCTTGTATTTCGTCACAATGGTCTTGTTGCGGTCAGTCTTTTTGTCCGAAACGGTAACGGTGTTCGATTTGCTGTCCTTGAAAAGAAACGCAGTCATTGTATCCGACTTTTTCGGCAGAACCCCCACTACAATGCACAGATACTTCTTTTCAAGCTCCCTGTCCTTTATTTTCTGATTAAGTATCCGCAGGGATTCCGCATTTTTAGCGGCTATGACTATTCCTCCCGTGTTCCTGTCAAGCCTGTTGCAGAGAGACGGAGTGAAGCTGTTCTCATCCGCAGGGTCATACTCACCCTTGCTGTACAGATAATGCTGCATACGGTTTACAAGTGTGTCCACCGTGCCGTCATTGTCCTCATGCACCACAAGCCCGTTTTTCTTGTCAATAAGGATAATATTCTCGTCCTCATAAATAAGGTCAATATCCTTGGGAGCCTTGAGAAATTCATATTTTTCCTCAGCAGCTTCCTCCCCGAAAAATTCATCGGGCAGATACAGCTCAAGCACATCTCCCTCGGAAAGCCTTGTGGATATCTCGCAGCGCTTGCGGTTGAGCTTGATATTTTTCGTGCGGATGCCCTTGTACATTGCGCTCTGAGGCAGCTTCGGAGCGGCTTTCTGTATGAATTTGTCCACCCTCTGCCCTGCGTCGTTTGAATTGATAATGTATTTTTTCATTGGCTGATATCTTCCTTGTAAATAATGTTGCTCACTCTCTTATATCCCCCGTCCACCCACGCAAAAAGGCATATTTCATCACCCATCATCGAATAAGGGTATTCAAGGGATTTTTCCGCATTGATGCCGCAAAGAGAATTTTCGATCTGAATGCTTCCGCCATTATAAAATTCGCACCATGTAAGATTATCAATTTCATAAGTGCTTAAATTTTCTGAACGGATAATTTTATCACCATCTGCGGATATTTCAAAAAAGTGCTCATAGCTTTCCTCTCTGCCGAAATCCACAGACGGCTGAACGCTTCGCAGAAAGCCCGATTTTTTATAGACTGTTACCGTAATATCAAAACCTTTCGGAAGAGAATCACGGAATGAATTAAAATCCTCTTTTCCGATCTGAGCAGAAAACTGCTTTTCACCGTTTTTGCAGCCATATAAAATATATTCTTTATGATATGAGCTTCCGCCCCTGCCCGACGAAGAAATATGTTTCCGACTGTCCAGCCAAGTATCATTAACAATATATTCGTCATATTCATCTGAGAAATAATCGGAAATACAGTCTGCCAAAATAAGTAAATCCCCTAAACCCCTGTCATTATCTGAGAAACACTTCTGCTCTGCATAGCGTGTTCGGTTGATACCGCAGAATAGTATGACAGGAATTGTGAGTGTAAGAAAGGTTATTCCTATTATCGGCAAAAAAGAGCGTTTCATTTCCTTCCTGTTCTTAATAAGTCCCCTGAGAATACCGATTCCGATAATCAGCACAGGAACAGAGAGAAAAAGAGCAGAACATGAGCTGATCAGAATTGCGGAAATAGTATTTCCGAGCCCCTTTTTTCCAACCATTACATCATACAGACCCAACACACCGGGAAGAAAATATATGATAACCACAGCAACCACATAAATGACTGCAAGTATCTCGGTAATGCTTATTTTTTCTTTTCGGACTTTCTTCACAGTCCCCCACCCCATACAAATTCACCGCACCCATAAACGGGTACGGTGAAAAAGTGTTTATCTTACTTAGAAAGATATTCGTCAATAGCCTCAGCAGCGGATTTGCCTGCACCCATTGCAAGGATAACGGTAGCAGCGCCCGTTACAGCGTCACCGCCTGCATAAACTCCCTCACGGGAGGTAAGACCGCTGTCGTCCTTAACAACGATACAGCCGTGCTTGTTAGTCTCAAGACCCTCGGTGGTGTTTCTGATAAGAGGATTGGGAGATGTTCCGATGGACATTACAACGCAGTCAACGTCAATAACATGCTCGGAGCCTTCCTTTACCACGGGACGGCGTCTGCCCGACTCGTCAGGTTCGCCAAGCTCCATGGAAACGCACTTGATACCGCTTACGAACTTGTTCTCGTCGCCAAGGATCTCCACAGGATTTGTAAGGGTCTTGAAGATAATACCCTCCTCCTTAGCGTGCTCGATCTCCTCCGCTCTTGCAGGAAGCTCAGCCTCGCCTCTGCGGTAAACGATGTAAACCTCCTCAGCACCAAGTCTCAAAGCACAGCGAGCTGCGTCCATAGCAACGTTTCCGCCGCCCACAACAGCGACCTTCTTATTCTCCTTAACGGGAGTGTCGCTGCCCTCTTTGTATGCCTTCATAAGGTTTACTCTTGTGAGGAACTCGTTTGCGGAATAAACACCCTTGAGATTCTCGCCCGGGATATTCATAAATCTGGGCAGACCTGCGCCCGAGCCGATAAATACGCTCTTGAAGCCCTGCTCGAAAAGCTCGTCAATGGTAATGGTCTTGCCGATAATAACGTTTGTTTCGATATGTACGCCGATAGCCTTGAGACCGTCTATCTCACGCTGAACAATGCTCTTGGGAAGTCTGAACTCGGGGATTCCGTAAACCAGAACGCCGCCCGCAAGATGAAGAGCCTCGAATACGGTAACGTCATAGCCCTTCTTTGCAAGGTCTCCCGCACAGGTAAGACCCGCAGGACCTGCGCCGATAACAGCCACCTTTTTGCCGTTTGAAGCAGGCTTCTCAGGCTCGCCCTTGAAGTTTGCATTGTGATAATCGGCTGCAAATCTCTCAAGTCTGCCGATACCCACAGGCTCGCCCTTGATACCTCTTACGCACTTACCCTCGCACTGTGTCTCCTGGGGACAAACACGTCCGCATACAGCGGGAAGAGAGCTGGACTTGGCAATTATTCCGTAAGCACCCTCGAAATTCTTATCTGCAATTTCCTTAATAAATGCAGGAATGTCGATATTAACGGGGCAGCCCTTCACACAGGGCATATTCTTGCAGTTAAGGCATCTCTGAGCCTCGTCAACTGCCATTTCCTCGGTATAGCCGAGAGCTACCTCAAGGAAATTCTTGTTTCTTACCTCAGGCTCCTGAGAGGGCATGGGGTTCTTTTTAAGAGACATATTAGGCATTTCACTTTACCTCCTTGAATAAGCTGCAGGTTTCCTCGTGCTTCTTTCTTTCAAAAGGCTTGTACATAGTGGAACGTCCCATAGCCTCGTCGAAATCTACAAGGTGTCCGTCAAATTCGGGACCGTCAACGCAGGCAAACTTCGTCTCGCCGCCGACGGTGAGACGGCAGCCTCCGCACATTCCCGTGCCGTCTATCATAATAGGATTCATGGAAACAACGGTCTTGATGCCGTATTCCTTAGTAGTAGCGGCAACGAACTTCATCATTATCAGGGGACCTATTGCAATGACCTCGTCATACTGCTCGCCGCTGTCGATAAGCTCCTTGAGAGCGTTTGTAACAAGACCCTTTGTGCCGTAGGAGCCGTCATCAGTCATCATGCAGAGCTTGTCCGAGCAGGCTCTGAACTCGTCCTCAAGGATAACAAGATCCTTGCTTCTGAAGCCGACGATGGAATGGACCTCGCAGCCCACGCTGTGGAGCTTTTTTGCAACGGGATATGCAATTGCGCAGCCAACGCCGCCGCCCACAACTGCGACCTTTTTCAGTCCATCGGTGTGAGTAGCTCTGCCGAGAGGGCCTGCAAAATCCTGTAAATAATCGCCCTCGTTCATGTGATTCAGCTTTTCGGTAGTTGCGCCCACGATCTGGAAGATAATGGTAACAGTGCCCTTTTCCCTGTCGAAATCAGCAACGGTCAGGGGTATCCTTTCGCCGTTTTCATCAGTTCTCAGAATGATGAACTGACCGGGCTCTGCCTTTTTTGCAACTGCGGGAGCTTCGATATCCATGAGAGTAACGGTAGGATTTAAAGCTTTTTTTCTGACAATTTTATACATTGCACACTTTCCTTTCGTGTAATAATACGAACAGATGAGCAGGATTTAGACACTGACAATTCGGCAGATTTCACCGAAAATCAGCATTTTCTGCATATAATTTTATGATATCACATCAAGCTGTTTTTTTGAAATATAAAAAATACATGGGTCTATGTATTTTTATACATAACACTCATTCATCCCTGCCGAAGGACTTTTTGTAGCTCAGAGGACTTGTTCCCACATATTTCTTGAATTTGTTGTGAAAATAGTTGATATTTGAATATCCCACCATCTCAGCCACTTCGTATACCTTGTAATCCTCCTCGGCAAGGAGCCTTTTCGCCTCGGAGATGCGTATCTCGTCAAGGTAATTATTAAAATTCTCACCTGTGTACTGATGAAAGACCTTGCCGAGATATGCGCTGTTGTAGCCGAAAATACCTGCGAGCATTTCAAGCCGAAGCTCACGGTTGTAGTTTGCGCGGATATACTGAACCACCCTTTCCATATTGCTCTTGGTGGTCTTGCTGAAGCAGGCGTCGGACACGCCGATAAGGCATTTTCTTATCTCCTCGATAATATCCTTAAGTATTGTCATGCAGCTGATCTGGGATACAAATTCATCGGAAATAAGTGCTTCGGGCTTTTTGTCGGAAGCGCTTCTGACAATCTTCGAGCGGATATCCATAATAAGAGTAATGCAGCTTATCTTCGCCTTTTCGGGGGTGTTATCCATAGTCTGCATGGACTCCATAAACATATCGAGAGTGCGGCTCAGCTTCTCAATATCGTTAATCTCCATGTATGCATATATCTGCGACGCAAAATCAATATTTTCATCAATTCGGGCAGACCTTAGAAGATCGGGCGCCGCAACTCCGCAATGGCGGAAAATAAATCTGTTTGCATAAATGCTTTTTGCTTCATTGTATGATCTGCATATCTCAGCGGGACAGGAAGCATTTCCGCCGTATGCAATGAAGGCACGTCCCATAAGAGATTCGTTCAGTCTGATAAGGGATTCCTTAACATCCTCACGATCCCAGCCCTTGAAAAGCAGCCCCAGCACACCGCTTATATCAACGGAAACAATATCCACATTCTTCATGTTATCAAAGAATCTGCGGACAGCCTCCGTACTGCTGCCGCCCTCTCCATCCTCGTCAAAGCCGATGACCGCAGCGCAGTAGGAGGAATAAGCTCCTGCCGCCACAGCGTCAGCAATATGAACACCGTCTCCTGCAAAAAGCCCCTTGACCTGCTGCTCATAAAGATATTCGCTGCCGATCTCCTGCTGATAGCTTTTCTCACGCTCGCTGAGTATTTTCGCTCCCGCCGCCTTTACCGCTTCGGTAAGCTCATCCTCGTCCACAGGCTTTAATATAAAATTCTCAACGCCGAGAGATATGGCTGTCTTTGCATAGCTGAAATCCGAGTAGCCCGAAAGAATTATCACCTTGCCCTTAAAGCCTAAGGCTTTGGCTGCCTCAGTCATTTCAATGCCTGTTTTGCCGGGCATTTTTATATCCGCAATGACGATATCCGGACGGGAGAGCATTATCTTTGAAAGACCGTCGTCGCCGTCATCTGCCTCTCCGATTATCTCGCATCCGATATCCTCCCACGGTATCATCATTTTGATTCCAAGCCTTACATTAGGCTCATCATCTACTAAAAGCACCTTGAACACTCTGAATCATCGCCTTTCCGAATCGGTTTTTACACCTGTCACAGCGGCGCTGCGAACAGAAGGATCCCTGGGAAGAGTTATCCTGATAGTGGTTCCTTCCCCCTCCTTGGTTTTTATGGTAAGACCGTACCTCTCTCCGTGGTACATCTTTATTCGCTTGTTAACATTGGTAAGACCGATACTCTTGCCCGAAGAGGTATCGTTGCGTCTGAGCTTTTCCTGAAGCTCCGCCAGCTTGTCTGCGCTCATTCCGATGCCGTTGTCCTTAACGTCGATAAGAACATTTTCTCCGCTGTAATATACCCTTATCTCAATGCGCCCGTTGACCTTGCAGCTCTCGATACCGTGAACAAAGGCGTTCTCCACCACAGGCTGGATAACAAGGGGAAGTATCATATAATCCTTGGAGACCTCGGAATAAATACTGTAGGATACCCTGTCGCCGAATCGGGCGGACTGAAGCTCAAGATATCCGTTTGTAAATTCCAGCTCCGAGCGCAGAGTGACCTCACCATCCTTGAATTCAAGACAGCGGCGCATGAATTTGCCAAGCTTCTTAACAAGATCGGCAGTCTCCTTGTCATTGTTGCAGAACGCCTTCATGCGAATGGTCTCAAGGGTATTATAAAGGAAATGAGGATTTATCTGGCTGGCAAGAGCCTTGAATTCCGCCTCCATCTGAACGAATTTGAACTCCTCATTCTGGAGCTTTGCCTGATAGACATCGTCTATCATGGTCTGCATGCTGTGGATCATCTGCTCAAGATCGGTGTAAAGCTGAGCGATCTCATCATTGCCCTCATCGCTGATCTCTACCTTGAAATCTCCGCCCGCAACAGCGTGCATCTTTTCGCTGAGCAGAGTGATTCGCCTTGAGAACACGCTTGTAAACAGCACGATTATCAGCAGGGAAAGGATAAAGAACAGACAGAAGTATCCGCTGTAAATTACCGACAGCTTATTTATCTCAAGATCGGTGACGCCTTCGGGTATCAGCAGGATTATCTGAAAATCAGAGCCATAGCTGAAGGTTTCCGTGATAGTATGACCCTTAAAGCCAAGAAGTCCCTCTTTCATGACCATTTTGCTTCCGTTCATGGAGATAGAGCTGTCAAACTCTATCCGTCCTTCGGAATTTACCTCATCATAATTGCTGAAAAAAACGTTTCCCGGACCGACGCACAGAATGGTCTTGTTTTCCTCGGAGGAAACTCCCCTGCTTATCCATTCATCGGAGGCAATGGCGCAGACAACTCCGATCACACTGCCAGCCTTTGCGATCGCCTTGATACAGCTCAGCCGCCGTTTTCCGTCAGAAGGGTCGGAAACAACATCCCATATGAATTCTCCGCTGTTTTCCTTAGCCGCCATATACCACTGCTCGGAACGTATCTCCTCATCGGCATATATGTAATCCACATTGGTAATAAAATCCTCACGCTCGGTGTACACCTTTACGCACTCAAGAAAGGGCGCTGCCCTGAGCCTCTCCTGATGAGGGCCTCTGCTGTAATATCGGTAATAATCCGAATTGTCCTCATATTCATTTGTGAGAAAGGAAATTACTCTCTCATCGGACGCAAATGAATCCACAAAAGACTCGGATGTATCCACAAGATTAGTTATACTGTTTCTCAGGCTGTCCGCTCTTTCGTTTGCAATACTGATAATTTTGTCGGTTACCTCTGAACGCATATTCACAAGGAGCATGATACTTGCCGCAAAAAGAGGAAGGATAACGATCAGGAACATTATAAGCATCTGATTTCTGATAGAGCTGTTTTTTAATTTGATACTCTTGATTTCCAAAACCGCCCCTCAAAATGAAATAATAATACAGTATAATTATATCACGTCACAGCTTCTTTTTCAATAGTAAAATGCAAATTTATTGCATACGGCTGATCTGAGCGTCCTTATGCAAAATAAAATTACATAATATACTATTATAATTAAATAGAAAGGGCACAAAACGCGATATAAATCTTCGGTAAATTTTTTATAAACAATTTATTTTGTACAAAATATACAAAGATATTAAATTGAATAATAACAACATCACGAAATTGTGCATGTTGGGAAAAAAGCCTTTGACTTTTTCCAAATTTATGGTACAATAATATTAATAGGTTTGCGCTCATTGTCTGCACAGAGCATAGCTCGCAGCAGACAAGCCGTTTTTTAAGCGGACAGCTGTCTGAAGCCGCAGATACAGGCAGCGTAAGCGTACTGACCGTTCTATTCCACGGCTGCGGAGAAATGGAGCCTCTATGTCAAAAATTATTGCGATCACTTCCGGTAAGGGCGGAACCGGAAAATCATCAATATGCTCTGAGCTTGGCTTTGCGCTTGCAAAGCAGGGTCACAGAACGCTTATAATTGAGCTTGACTTTGGTCTGAGATGCCTTGATATCATGCTTGGCGTCAAGAATGACATTAAATACGATCTTGGCAGCGTGTTAAACGGCGAGTGTGATATCTACAAAGCCACAACACAGGTCAAGATCGCAACAAACCTGAGCATTGTCTGCGCCCCTGAGGATCCCTTTGCACGGGTAGACGCAGAAACCATCAAGAACATATGCCAGGAAATGAGAAAATATTACGAATACATTATCGTAGATACATCGGCAGGTACCAATGCCAGCGTTTTCGATGTTGTTGAACAGTCCGACCTTATCCTCATCAACACCACACCCGACCCCGTCTGCGTAAGAGATGCCCGTACCATGTCGGATGAGTTCTATAAGCGCGGCAACAAAAAGCAGCGCCTTATCATCAACAAGGTAAATCCCGACCTGTTCAAGGCGGATCTTATTGTGGATCTGGACGAGATAATCGACACCGTAGGCGTTCAGCTTATCGGTGTAATCCCCGATGACGACGCAGTTATCATCGCCACCTCAAGAGGCGAGCCTCTGCCCTCAACATCCCTCGCATTCAAGGCATTTGACGCTATTTCAAAGAGAATAAAGGGTGAGGATGTTCCTCTCAGCTTCAAGGTTCTTCTGCAGTAAGGTCTGACGGAATTTTATGGGAAAGGATTGATTTGAAATGAATATTGCACTTATCGCACACGACTCCAAAAAAGAGCTGCTTGTTCAGTTCTGCATAGCATATTGCGGAATTTTATCACGTCATAATCTCTGTGCCACAGGCACAACAGGCAAAATGGTAGCACAGGCGACAGGACTGAATATACAGCGCTATCTCAGCGGCTCACAGGGCGGCGACCAGCAGATCAGCGCCCGGATCTCCTGCAATGAGATCGACCTTCTTCTGTTTTTCAGAGATCCCCTCTCACCCAAGCCCCATGAACCCAATGAGATGAATCTTTTAAGGCTCTGCGATGTTCATAACATTCCCGTTGCAACAAATATAGCAACTGCCGAAGCCCTTATCCACGCCCTTGAAAGAGGCGACCTTGACTGGAGACAGCTTCTCAATCCCGTAGACTGATTTGATTGTTTTTGAAAATTTCTTTTCCCCGTACTTGACAAGCTCGGGGAAATGCTGTATAATAAATATCGTATCAATAGACAAAAAGGCTGTGAATCGGAAGAGTAGCCGCAGCGAAATTTCTCAGAGAGAGCGTGTCTGCTGAAAGCGCTTAAATTTTCTGCCGTGAAGGACATCCGATGAGCCGTGGGAGGATAATAAACTCTCACCGTTTTTCCTGCGTTAAAGGAGCCTGAGGCATGGTTATCCATGCAAATACGGGTGGCACCACGGTTTAACAGTCGTCCCGAATGTTTTCATTCGGAGACGGCTTTTTTATTTTTTCATAGAAAGGACAGTAATATGGATCTTATAACCACAAGAATAAAGGGCATGGAGGACGTTGTCCCCGCCGATGTTCACAAATGGCAGACAGTAGAAAGCGTTGCCGCAGATGTAGCGGAAAATTACGGCTTCAGGGAAATAAGGATCCCCACATTTGAAAATACCGAGCTTTTCGTCCGCTCCGTAGGCGAGACCACCGATGTTGTCCAGAAGGAAATGTTCACCGTTATGGGCAGGGAGAGTAAATTTACCCTCCGTCCCGAGGGAACCGCAGGCACAATCAGAGCTGTTTTGCAGAACGGACTTTTAAATGAAGCCCTTCCCCCAGAAGGTGTTCTACATTCTCTCCTGCTTCCGCCACGAAAAACCGCAGGCAGGCAGACTATGGGAATTTCATCAGTTCGGAGCAGAAATGGCAGGAAGTGCCTCCCCCGCCGCAGATGCGGAAATGATATCCATGGCAAACAGCGTCATTGAGAAGCTTGGGCTTAAAGATATCGAGCTGCATATCAATTCCATCGGCTGTCCTCATTGCCGTGCAAAATATTACGAGAAGCTCCGTGAGTTTTTCGAGCCCAATAAGGACAAGCTCTGCCCCACCTGTCAGTCAAGGCTTGAAAAGAATCCCATGAGAATACTTGACTGCAAGAGCGAAATATGCCGTGAGATAGGCAAAAACGCACCTCTTATGGTGGATTATCTCTGCGATGAGTG
>JAGBFZ010000417.1 GCA_018110855.1 Oscillospiraceae bacterium | reverse complement strand
TACTCGGCTATCGTTCCCTGCCTTATCTCCTCGGTAACAGCGGCTATCACAGCCGCAGCTGTGGGAGTTCACCCCACATCGTTCAGAGCGGAAAATGTTCCCTCATTCGGCGCAGATTCCTCCATTACCGTTTTGCAGACTGTCATAATGGGAATGGCCTGCGCTTTTGTGAGCATACTTTTCTGCTTTGCCATCAAAAAAATATCCGAGCTTTATAAAAAAAATATCCCCAACGCATATCTCAGAGCAGCAGCGGGAGGACTGATAGTTGCAGCCATATCCTACGGGCTTTTCTTCCTGACAGGTGCCTTTGACTATAACGGCGCAGGCACAGAGGTCATCGAAAGAGCCTTTGCGGGCGATTGCCGTCCCGAAGCATTTCTGATAAAAATACTCCTGACCGCTCTCACCTTGGGAGCAGGCTTCAAGGGAGGCGAAATTGTTCCCACCATGTTCACGGGAGCCACATTCGGCTGCTTTTTCGGTTCACTTATTGGGCTTCCTCACTCATTCGGAGCAGCTGTGGGACTTGTTGCCGTTTTCTGCGGAGTGACAAACTGCCCCTTTGCGGCAATGATACTCTGCACTGAGCTTTACGGCACAGGAGGGCTCCCCTATTTCGCCATTGCAATAGGTCTTTCCTATATGCTCTCGGGATATACGGGGCTTTACAGCGCCCAGAAATTCTACGACAGCAAATATCGCCACTCAAAATTCAGGAGATTCAGGACATATTCCGAGATCAAACAAAACATAAAAAACAATGATACCTACGATAAAAAGGAAGATGATAGTAATGGAACTGATTGAATGTATCAAGACCCGCCGCAGCGTCCGCAAATTTACGGACAAACCCGTTTCAAAGGAGATAATGACGGAAATTATTTCAGCAGCGGCATTTGCTCCCTCATGGAAAAATTCCCAGACAGCAAGATGGAACGTCATAATGGATAAAGCAGTAATTGAAAAGATTGCAATGGAAGCTACCTTCGGCTTGGAGCATAACAGGGATATAATCCTTGGCTGCCCCTGCCTTGTTGTCCAGAGCCTTGTGACCAAAAGATGCGGCTATGAGCGGGACGGCAGCTTCACCACCTCAAAGGGCGACAGCTGGGAAATGTACGACAGCGGCATAGCAGCGCAGACCTTCTCTCTTGCGGCTCATAACGCAGGACTCGGCTCTGTTATCATGGGCATAATTGACGATAAGAAAATAGCGGAAATAATTGATCTTCCCGACACCGAGCGAATTACAGCCGCCATTGCAGTAGGATATCCCGACGGAGAGCCTCAGTGCCCTCCCAAGAAAACAGCGGAGGATATCTCAAGGTACATCTGAAAAAGCGAAAGGAAAATACATATGGGCTATATATCCGATATGCGAAAATATGTGGGACATATGCCCATTCAGCACACCGCCGCCAGTGTTATTGTTGAAAACGAAAAGGGCGAGATACTTCTTCAGAAGCGTGCTGACAACGGCACATGGAGCTATTGCGGAGGATGCGTGGAGCTTTTTGAGCGCGTCGAGGACGCCGCCGCAAGAGAGCTTTTTGAAGAGACGGGACTCACAGCCGAAGGTCTTGAGCTTTTCGGGATATTCTCGGGAGAGGAGCAGCACCATATCTATCCCAACGGCGACGAGGTAAGCACCATAGATATCGTATATATCTGCCGCCGCTATTCGGGAGAGCTTATACCCCAGCCCGAGGAGGTAACGGAGCTTCGATTTTTCGGAATAGACGATGTTCCCGAAAACATCTGCCCGCCTGTCCGAGAGCCGATACGCAAATACATCGAATACCGCCGCGGAGCAATGTTCTGACGAAACTGAAAATTTTTTCAGCAGACCAAAACAATACTATTACGGAGGAAAAATAAATGCTTTTACTTGACGAACTCAGACTGGAGCTTGAGGGCTACAGAAAGGATATGAAGGAGCTTTATGTCATTCTGAACATTGACAAGCTCAAGGATGATAATGCCAGACTGCAGGAACAATCCGCAGCAGACGGCTTCTGGGACGATCTTGAAAATTCTCAGAAGGTAATGCAGACCATCAAGCAGAATGAAGCTGCTATCGAAAATTACAAAAAGCTGAACGATATGCTTGAGGACACTCTCACAATGATTGAGCTTACCGTGGAAGAGGGTCAGGACGAGGACGAGGATACGATAAATGAGCTGAGAGCCGAGGCAGATAAATTCAAGGCAGAGCTTGAGACCACCAAGCTCACCACTCTCCTCACAGGCGAATATGACAGCAAGAACGCCATTCTCACATTCCACGCAGGCGCAGGCGGAACAGAGGCGCAGGACTGGGCAGAAATGCTTTTCAGAATGTACAACCGCTGGGCAGAGCGTCATAATTTCAAGGTAACTACCCTTGATTATCTTGACGGAGATGAAGCGGGCATAAAGTCGGCTTCAATTCTGGTTGAGGGACTTAACGCATACGGATTCTTAAAGTCGGAAAACGGTGTTCACCGCCTTGTCCGAATTTCTCCCTTTGATTCCTCGGGCAGACGTCAGACCTCATTTGCGTCTCTCGAAGTTATGCCCGAAATGGACGGCGCAAACCTCAATATCGAAATTCGCCCCGAGGACTTGGAGATCGACTTCTACCGTGCCAGCGGCGCAGGCGGACAGAAGGTAAACAAGACCAGCTCCGCAGTACGCCTTACCCACAAGCCCACAGGAATAGTAGTATCCTGCCAGACCCAGCGAAGCCAGTATCAGAACAAGGACTATGCCATGAAAATGCTTGTATCCAAGCTTGCTGAGATAAAGGAAAGAGAACATCTCGACAAAATCGAAGATATCAAGGGCGTTAAGAAGGAGATAGCATGGGGTGCGCAGATACGTTCCTATGTATTCATGCCCTACACCCTTGCAAAGGACACCCGTACAGGCTTTGAAAACGGCAATATCAATGCGGTAATGGACGGTGACCTTGACGGCTTTATAAATGCCTATCTTACTGCCCTTTCCCACGGCGATCTCGCATAATTTTTATTATAACAGTGAAAAAAGCTTCCGTTCCCTTCGTGGGAGCGGAAGCTTTCATTTTTATTCAACAGTAACGCTCTTAGCAAGATTTCTCGGCTTGTCAGCGTCAAGGCCCTTTGCAAGGCTCACATAATATGCCATAAGCTGCAAAGGAATTATTGCAAGGCTGGGAGTAAAATGCTCATCTGTTTGAGGAGTGTAAACAGTGAAATCCACCGTGTCCTCAATATTGTAATGACCGTATGTAGTCAGTCCCATTAGATATGCGCCGCGGCTCTTGACCTCAACCATATTGCTGATGATCTTCTCGAAGAGATCGTTCTGAGTGAGAACTCCCACCACAAGAGTTCCGTCCTCAATAAGGGATATGGTGCCGTGCTTCAGCTCGCCTGCAGCATATGCCTCGGAATGGATATAGCTTATCTCCTTGAGCTTCAGGCTGCCCTCCATGCAGACAGCATAGTCAATGCCCCTGCCGATGAAGAAAATATC
>JAGBFZ010000416.1 GCA_018110855.1 Oscillospiraceae bacterium | reverse complement strand
TCTTCGGTTATCTGCTCATATTCAAGACACTGTGAAAGCTCTTCCTCACGCATTTCATACGCTTCACGAAAATAATCGAAATATTCTTCATTGCTTAGATACATTTCAATAATATCTGAAAAGACAAGGGTTAGGCTCTCTCCGTATGGAACTGCGAAATAGTATCCCTCCGCACTGTAACCTGTATATATCCATTCTCCTTCATTCAGCAGCTCAATAGAATACAGTTCACCAATAGAAGCATCTGAGCAGTCATAAATTCCGTTTTTGACAGTGATGAAATATCTGCCATTCTCACAGTATGCCTCGGCAATTCCGTTAAAATAGGTGCGGCTAATTTCGGGAACATCAAGCAAAACTGTATTTCCAACCGTGAATGAATGGCTGCCGCAGCAAAGCTTAACGGAATATTTTCCTTCTCCAAAGCCCTCATAGCTTTTGGAAAGTGCTTCAAGGGTAATGGTTTCCCCTTCCGAAAGAAGTCCCAAATGTGAAACGTCAATGTCGCATATCTTTGAACCGTCCCTTATAAGCTCCGCAGAAGTTATTCTTATCGGGAAAATGCCTGTATTTTTCAGCTCAAAGGGAATGGAAAGTCTGCCTGCGGGAAGTTCTTTTTCGGAACATTCTATTTTGTAATTTTCATCGGTTTCACCGTCAATGAAAAATCCGCCGTAAACCTTGTTTTTTCCGCAGGAAACAGCTATCCTGTATTCTCCCGCTTTTCTGTCTGTAAGCTTTGAAATGTCAAATTCAAATTCTCCCTCGTGATAAGGAAGAATACTTTGATTTTGAACACTTCCGCCGCTCATTACCTCTGTCCAAATGCCGCCGTCATTTCGTTCAACGGTGAAATTCCCTCCCACAGAAACCTCTTTGTCCGTATTGTTCCAGAAATAACATATTATTCTGCTGTCTGATTCCGAATATCCTCTCAGCTGTACAGGAAGATGATATCTCTGAGAATACATAGTATAATCATCAACAGCTATGGACGGGGTCATATTCCCGCTGTCATCAAGGCTCCATTCAACATAGCCCGACGAAGTGTTCTGTAGACGGATACTGTCCTCAAATCTACCCGCCATGTATATCTCATCTCCGAACGCACGGGGACTGCCGTCATTTGCAATGCCCTCAACACGGTAAAGGGCGCCGTTTTCGTCCTCTTTGACCTTGATAGTATAATCGGGATTTCCGTCATAATTGTAGTCGTCAAAAACAAGATCAAAATCCCTGCTCAGGGTTATGGTATAGGGTGCCCGTGCATTGTCATTGTAGCGGACAGGTGAGCTGTACACACCAATTCCCTCTGCCGAATAAAAGCTGTCACCGAACTGCGCCGATACCCTGCCGTCAGGAAGCTCCTTGAGCCGACTGTCTGCCGAAAGGTCAATATCGGCAAAAAATATTCTTCCGTCGGATATCATATAGGGGTTATGTGAGATCACTATAGGTTCATCGCTTTTTGCTCCGTTTTTCTTATAATCAAGAACAGCCTCTCTGTCATTCAGAAAATCAAAGAATGTGGCATATTGACTGTTGGTGTTTATGCCGTTTAGCCCTTCGGAAAGAGAGGCCATATGCGCACCGTCATAGTCTACAACAGTGCAGACTCCGTTTTCCCATCGGCAGCGGACGAATGCGCAGGTGCCGTCATAATAATGATAAAAGCTATTGTAGCCCGAATTTGAAGGCTCACGAAATACGCTTTCCTTATACAGACTCGGAATACCGACACTAAACAGTACCTCAACGGCAAATTCCTTTGCACCGCACACCATTCCCGCAGCAAGAAATTTTCCGGGCTTATCACTTGATGCTCCATATGAAGTAACAGCATATTCGCCGCTTTCCGATTTCAGAGTTTCAAGCCAGCTGAAAACACAGCCCTGTGCAGCCATGATATAATCCTCATTTGTTACAGGCTCGTCACATTCAAACTTGCTGCCAATAAGCCTCCCCGCAGGATCGGAGTTTTCGGCTGAAAATAACCCGTTTATTTCCTCGTATGAATCACTGTCAAGCAGATAGCAGGAATCATTTATGAGCATATAAAATTTGTAATCGTCCCTTACAACAGAAATGTGCATATCATTTCCGTTATCATCGGGCATATCATATGAAAAAACAGAGCAGCATTGATTTATCGGGGCAGTTGTCCACATCTGTTCACCTGCAACAAGCTTTTTTACAACAAGCTCAAGCTGCCTGCTAATTTCGTCCTCCGAATTGTCATCATTTTCAGATTCATCGGAAAGAGAAATGCTGCTTTCAGCGATAGAATCAGAATCTTCCGACTCTTCGGGAATATTATTTTCGCTAATAGTTTCTGTTAAGTCCGCAGCACTGCTCTGCTCCTCCGAATATATTTCCTCCGCAGGCTTCTGTGCGCAGGAAGCAAGCAGCAGACATATAGCTGCAATGAAAAATATATGCTTCTTCAAATCAGATCCCCCCACAAAAATCAACAAACTCCTGCGGCACAAGCTTCTTCCCATTTGCCTTTATGTTATATTCGGCTATTTCAGGGTAATATTCAAGCTCATGTATGATGACCGGAAGTTCACGTCCGAAAAGCTCTGTTATAATTCCCGATTTATGAAACTGCTTTACTGCATTTGCAAGCACAGCCAATGAACCGCAGCTTTCAATGTACCGAACATATACATCATTATCTTTACCGAAAAGCGGCTTTTCGTTCTGAAGCCAGAATGCATAATTCCAGCGGGCTTCATCGTCGGAATTATAGCCCTTTGCCGCTTCTTCTGTATTGAAGCCAAGATAAAAAGATGATGTTCCGTCTGCTTCATTATCTTCAAAATATACGGATAATGCATATACATCATCGGGAAAATCGCCCCACTCGGACAGAACCTTTTTCATCGCTTCTGTGACCTTTGCGGCTGTTATGTATTTTCTTGCAAATTTGCCCTTGACCGATATAAAGTGTCCCGAACTGTCCCGAACTCCCAAAAGATTATTTTTATCGTCATATTCGTAACGGTAGAGTGCAAAGCTCATCAGCGCACCCACCTCATTAAAAACCACTACAACAGAGGTTCTCCTGCCGCTTTCATCATATTCATACAAGCATACGTCAGCAATATTTCCGATGAATTTGTCATATCTGTATGTGTAACACAGCTGCTTGCCCATATATCCGGCTGCATAAATATGATTCAATCCGCTTGGCTGAAAAACAAGTCCGTATTCCATATCATTTTCCCGAATGATCATCTCTCTTTGGCTCACTGCTTCTCCTGAACGCTTTTCGGCACACAGAAGATCATCATTCTTATCAAAGCTGAAACAATAGTATTCGCTGCCGTCATCGGGAGCTTTTTTCAGTCGGTGTCCACGCCCGACATTTGAAACAGCAAGTTCAAATCCATCTCCGGGATGATATATACCACGATTGAGAGTTAAGCCTTTGCAGGAGCCGTATTCCTCTCTTTCGGTCCTGCTCCATACATATATTGTAAGCTCTTCAATCTTTGATGAATACTTTTCCATGATTTTCATGCAGCTTTTTCTCTCTCGCTGTGCAAATTCATAAATCTC
>JAGBFZ010000415.1 GCA_018110855.1 Oscillospiraceae bacterium | reverse complement strand
TTATCAGCGAAATGAACAGCCGCTTGTTCTGAAATGCCTTTACCGCTGTCGCTCTGTCTGCGGGGAATAATGCGGCGGAATTTACAGTTCTCTGATTTTCCGAAAGCAGATAATTTGCTTCGATATCTTTTGTTTTCTGAAAAACAGGGTAGGCGGGGGTGAACATTATGTTAATGTATTCCCAGCTCATAAAAAACATTGCAAAAAGCACCCAGAAAACACAGAGAATATTGTAATTCACAAAGGCAAATGGTACGGGTGCAATAAGGCATATCGCTATTGCTGCAATAAGTATCCTGTCAATTTTTCCGTATCCGCTTAAGGTCCCCATAGCCCTGTCAAACTGCTTTGCTGTCATAGCCATGCTCCTTTCAGCCATTTCTCCTGTTTTCCCTGTTCTGCAAAATGGTGTGAACGAGAATATCCTCATAATTTGGAGTGCGGACATTCACATTTTTTAACATGGAAGCATTTTCACGTTTAATGAGCGCCTCAAAGCCGATATCCGAAGTCTTTGCTCCGATAAGCACAGCAGGAAGCATTTCGCTCTTATCTCCCGAGATAACTGCATATTTTTCCTGCGCCTCGTCTGCGGAAAGGGTCTCGTAAATGTGCCCGTCGATCATAAGCGCAATGTAGTCCGCCACCTTGTCAAGGTCTCCCGTAATGTGGGTGGAGAACAAAACTGAACGCTTTCCGTCCGAAACAAATTCACGGAGAATATCAAGCATTTCTATCCTTGCCGCAGGGTCAAGACCCGCCGTCGGCTCATCGAGAATAAGCAGCTCAGGCTCATGAGCAAGGGCAAGAGCAAGCATTACCTTTGTTTTCATGCCCTTTGAAAGCTCGCCGCATTTTTTCTTGACATCTATCTGCCACATATCCATGTATTTTCTGAAAATGCTGTCATTCCATTTCTCAAATGCATAGGAAAATGCAAGAGCGGTTTTCTCCACTGTCGAGTTTATGTAAAGATAATCCTCGTCCGCAACATACCCAAGCCTGTTTTTGAATTCAGGCTCGTTTTTCACATTGTCAATACCGTCAAAGGCGGTAATGCTGCCGCTTGTTCTGCCATAAATGTTCATGATAAGCTTGATTAGGGTTGTCTTGCCTGCGCCGTTTTCACCGATGAGTCCCATGATAACGCCCTTTGGAAGCGCAAGGTCAATATCGTGCATCATAAATTTACTGTCTGCGAATTTCTTTTCAAGACCCTTTATCTCAAGAATGTTTTCCATAAAATTACTTCCTCTCTGTGATGTTTTTTACTGCGCCTATAAGCTCCTCGGGGGTAAATCCGTCATTGAGCATTTTGTCCGCATACTGTGAGAACTCCGCAAGCCGCCTTTGCTTATACTGCTCCATGACCATGCTTTTGTCGGGTGCTCTTACAAAGGTGCCCTTTCCTGCGGAGGTGTAGATTATTCCCTCATGCTCCAGATCGGAATAGGCACGCTTTACGGTTATTGCGCTCACATTAAGCTGCGCCGCAAGCTGCCTTACGCTTGGCAGCATTTCGTTATCCGAAAGCTCCCCGTTTATGACCGCCTGTCTGACATTTTCCTTTATCTGCTCATACATAGGCTTGTCGGCGGCGGGATTCAGAATTATGTTAATGTTATCATCTCCCTTATGTGTGATATACTGTGCATATCGTTATATACACAGTATATCACACATAAACTCACTTGTCAATAGTTTCTTTGAAAAAATACAAAAAAATCCTGCCGTTTCAAAAACAGCAGGATTTGATCGTATATTATTGCTTACATGTTCTCCACAGTTTCAATGCCCAGAATATCCAGATGCTTGATTATCATCTTTCTTGTGAGACGGGCAAGAGCCAGCCAGCTTGATTTTTTCTTCTCATCAGGCTCGTTGATGATGTGGTTTTCGTGATAGAAGCCCGAGAAAGCAACAGCAAGCTGATAAGCATTTTCGCAGATGTAGTTGGGAGCCTTTTCGTTCATTGCACGCTCAAACACATCGCCTGTCATAAGCATTTTCAGCATAAGCTCACGCTCGCTGTCGGTGTAAATGCCCGAAAGCTCTGCTTTCACATCTCCCGCCTTTTTCATAATGGAGTTGATTCGGGAAACGGTGTAGAGCAGGTAAATGCCCGTTTTTCCTTCGGCGGACATAAATTTGTCAAGGTCGAAGATATAGTCCTTGGAGCGGTGATTTATGAGGTCACCAAACTTGATGGCAGCCATTCCCAGCTTTCTTGCGTAGTCCTCACGGTCCTCCTCGGAAACGAAAGTGGAATTGGTAAGACGTTCAAGAGAAGCGTTCGTTACCGTTTCGATAAGGTCGGAAAGGCGCATAACTCCGCCGTCACGGGTCTTGTAGGGCTTGCCGTCAGCGCCGTTCATTGTGCCGAAGCCGAGAAATTCCAGCTCGGTGCTTTCGGGGACAAGCTCCGCACGTCTTGCGCAGCGGAAAACCTGAGTAAAGTGCAGCTCCTGACGCTTGTCCACCACATACCATATCTTATCGGGAGAAAAGTCCTTGTTTCTCTGAATGATGGTTGCAAGGTCGGTTGTTGCGTAAATGCTTGAATTATCGGATTTTCTTACGATAACGGGGGGCATGGGAGCCTTGTCGCTTTACAGTTCAACATCGACAACAAGCGCACCGTCGCTCTCGTAGGAAAGCTTCTTGTCCTCGAGAATTTTCATCAGCTCGGGGATATATTTATCGGCGTCGCTTTCGCCGTACCAATAGTCGAAATCAACGCCCAGCTTTTCATAGTTGCCCTTTAGGTCGGCGATGGAAACACGCAGAATTTCCTTCCAGAGGGCAATATATCCCGGACGTCCGTTTTGCAGCTCAAAGGTCGCAGTGTGAGCCTTTGCCTTGAAATCCTCGTCGGTTTTACTCTTTTTGCTTGCGAAGGGATATACCTCGCA
>JAGBFZ010000414.1 GCA_018110855.1 Oscillospiraceae bacterium | reverse complement strand
CCCTGACAGGCAGCCACCCGCTTTATCAGCGGTACAGACACCTCATCGCAGCTGAACACCACAGCATCGCCTTTTGAATACTCTCTGAGATGCTTGTCTATCACAACTATCTGAAAGGGGTGATAGGATGGCTCCATTGACCTGCCCTGTATCATAAGCAGCTGATAATGGTACTCAGAGATATAATAGGCAAGAGCAAGCACAGCCATGGCAAGAACGGCAGCGAACAGAATACGCACAGCATATCTGACCCTTATGGGGTGTTTTTTAAAGTGACTGATCATTCATCGTCTTTATCAGATACAATGATATCGTCCGACTCAACTTCCTTGTTTTTGTTTTCGTCAATACCCAGCTTGTTGGATATCTTCTTCTTAGCCTTGCGGAAGTGGATTCCGAGAGCAGCGCCCACAGCGATTATAACACCCGCAACCGCCTGAATGAGATAGGTCATAACAGACGGATCTATGTATGCGCTTGCATTGGCTCCGAACAGAAGCATACCCGAAGCAAAAACAGCCGAAGCAAAACAGATGATACCTAATACCTTTTTCATTTTACTATCATTCCTTTGTATTTTTTTTAGCCTTTATCTTTTCGGTAATGGCATTGATTATATACTCGCCGCCCACCCTGGCAGAATCATCAAGGTTATAAAGATATTCATGCACAACCTTGTCGATCTGAGCAGTGTAGTCGGCATAGTGTTCAAGCATATCCCCGATAACGCTGTTTATATCTGCGATCCGGTCAATTTCAATGCTTTTTCCAATGGAATCTCTCAGGCTGATATTAACAGGAACGCTCTTGATATTTTTCCATTCGGGGTTCATGATCTTCATGGGAGTATTTATAAACAGAACAGGACGGAGAGTGGTAAAAGAATATTCCCAGCATATATCCGACCAGTCTGTTATGAGAATATCGGCAGTAAGAACAGGGTTGTTTGATGAAAAATCCGTCTGAATCTCAATACCCATAGGCTCATATTTTGATTTAAGAGCATCCATATACTCCTTTTTAAGGCGCACCTCCTGAGGGTGGGGCCTGACGATTATTTCGTATCTTTCCTTGTCAATGACGGAAAGAAGCTCTTCCAGACAGGTATCCACAATATTATCCTTCTGCCATGACGGTGCGATGAGGATCCTTTTTCTTGTATGCTCCTCATGCTCATGGGCAGCATAATCCGCTCTCATCTCATCTATCAGAGGATAACCGAAGTCAACAAGCCTTCTGTTCAAACCGTAGTATTCACTGATCTGCTCTTCTTCCTCTCTCTGGTGCTTTCCTGCACAGAGAAGGGTGTCATAGTGATCGGTGGAGCCTCTTCTCATGGTAAGATTTCCGCTTCCCACACCGTGGTAAACGTAGATATACTCGATGTCGCTGCGGACATAGCTTCTCTTGATGTGGAAATTGTCAATGTCAGGCATAGTCATTACCACAACATCAGCGTCCATCTTCATCATAAGAGTGATAAGCTTGTTCTCGCCTATATAGTAAGGCTTGAGTTTAGGATTCTCCTCTGCTATTTTAAATATGACGTCCTTTGGGTCGCTGGTTATATAGTGGATGGAGATATTTGTTTTCTTCAGAAGATATTCAATTATTCCCTTGAAATACTTGTAAAAACCACTGCTTTCGGAGTAGAATACAAGATGCTTGTTTACAACAGAGAAAAATCTTTTATAGTCCTGCTTTTCTCTCCTGCGGTCCTCGGAGGAGATCTTTTTCTTTTTGTCCGAGCCGATGCTTTTGAGCTTGTTCAGCTCCTGACGGCTTTCCTCCAGCTTTTCGTAATCAACATATTTCGACGGCTTGATCACAGCATTAAGGATATACATCTGAGCAATAGCAAGCAGATTGCTCCATACCCAGTACCATGCTGTGCCTATTGCAACAAACCAGCCCAGATACAGAGACAGTCCCACAGAAAAGATCATGGTGCCGTACTTGTTCGCTGCAGACTGCTCGGACTGAAGCACATTGCTTGCATTCTGTGCAAGACACATCACCCATGCTGACAGCGCTGCAATAACAGGCGAATAGACCAGTTCTATTCCATGTTCGGAAGGAATAAGCCCCAAATTCACAAATCCCATCATCATATCAATGGAAGGATCCGCAATATTGCGGTTAATAACTCCTACCACTCCCATGAGAAGGACAAGCTGAAGTATCAAGGGAACAGTGGAGGCAAGGGGATTATATTTCTCCCTTTTGAAGAGCTTTGCCTGTTCCTCGTCAATAATATCGGTCTGTCCGTAATATTTTGCCTTGAGAAAATTTATTTCGGGCTGTATCTTTATCATTTTGATGGAATTAAAATGAGTCCAGACCGAAACCGGCAGAAGTATTATCTTGCTCACAAGGGTGAAAAGAATAATGGCAATGCCATAGTTATGACATATACTGTAACATATATTCATTATCCATTCTAATGCCGAGTATAAAATATCCACATGAATTACCTCTGTTTTCAGAATTACTTTCCGGAATGACCTCAGCAGCAGACCATAACAACAACTGGCTGTACAGCCGATCATCATATCCGAACGTTAAAATATAATATATTACAATATAGTATTATACTACTAAAATGTTTTTTTGTCAACATGGTCCGACAATCGGTTTATATGCTGCGTTTCAGAACCAGATCGGATCAGAGCCTTTATTTCATAGAGTAATCCCCTCTGTCGGTAGTGAGATTGGGATTATAATAGGGGTCTCCGTCTTTAAGGAAATCAGCCCATTTCTTCTTGAAATAATTCTGTTCGGCAATAAAGCGTTTCTGCTTTTCGGGGGTATCCTCATACCCTCTTGACTTGGACTCATAATGATAAGCCTCGGCAAAGGGAGTCCATACCACCAGATGACCCGCCTCCCTGACCTTCAGGCAAAGATCCACATCATTGTAAGCGACCTTGAAATTCTCCTCATCAAGACCGTTTACCTCTTTAAATACGGATGCTTTAATCATAAGGCAGGCAGCAGTAACTGCCGAAAGCTCCTGAGCACAGATAAGGTGGCACAGATAGCCGTTGTCATATCTGCTGAAGCCGCCGAAGCAATGACCTGCAATGCCGCCGAGACCGACTATGACACCTGCGTGCTGAATGGTATTGTCAGGATAGTAGAGCTTTGCTCCGCATATTCCCACATCGTCACGCTGAACATACATGAGCATTTCCTCTATCCATTCGGGAGTG
>JAGBFZ010000413.1 GCA_018110855.1 Oscillospiraceae bacterium | reverse complement strand
TTATTTTGGTGAACTATACAAAATTTTCTTTGGATAGGATGGTAAATGACAATGAGCTTTGTTTCATTAAAGAATGTTTACAAGCAATATAAAATGGGCGAGGTCACTATCACTGCGTCCGACGGCGTTTCCTTTGATATCGAAAAAGGTGAGTTTGTAGTTATCACAGGAGCAAGCGGTGCGGGTAAGACCACTGTTCTGAATCTCTTGGGCGGAATGGACGTGTGCGATGAGGGTGAGATAATCGTTGACGGAAACGATATTGCAAAATATAAACCGAAGGAGCTTACCGCCTACAGAAGATATGATATCGGCTTTGTTTTTCAGTTTTATAACCTTGTGCAGAATCTGACCGCTCTTGAAAATGTGGAGCTTGCTGCACAGATATGCAAGGAAAGCCGTGACGCTGCTGAGGTGCTCGGTCAGGTGGGTCTTTCGGAGAGAATGAACAATTTCCCTGCTCAGCTTTCGGGCGGTGAGCAGCAGAGAGTTTCCATTGCAAGAGCCTTGGCGAAATCTCCCAAGCTCCTTCTCTGTGACGAGCCGACAGGCGCTCTCGATTACAATACGGGAAAAACTATACTCAAGCTCCTTCAGGATACCTGCCGCGAAAAGGGAATGACGGTGGTAGTTATCACTCACAATCAGGCGATAACTCCCATGGCTGACAGGGTCATTAAGATCAAAAACAGCAAGGTTGCAAAGATCGCTCTTAATCCCAATCCCACACCCGTTGAAAATATTGAATGGTAAGGTAGCGGCTTATGAAGAATATGTTATTGCAGAACACGCTGCGAAGTGTTAAAAAAGCCCTGGGCAGATTTATTGCCATTGCTGCCATAATTGCTCTGAGCTGTGCATTTTACTCGGGAGTTAAGGCAGCTTGCCCCGATATGAAAAAGTCTGCATGGGATTATTATGATAAACAGGCTCTTGCGGATATTTGGCTCAAATCCACTCTTGGATTTGATGATGGAGACTGCGAAAGACTCCTTGAAAATGATGAATTTACCGAAGGCTATGCGGGATATTCGGCTGATCTTTTCGTGGATAACGGAAATGGCAGTTCTGTGGTAAGGATAATGTCCTATTCCGAGAATCAGCCGCTGAATAAGCTCTATCTTACCGAGGGCAGACTTCCCGAGAAGCCCGGTGAATGTGTTGCGGACAGCGCTCCCAGGGACAAGCTGTCCTTCAAGTTAGGGGACAAGCTCACATTCCATGCGGACGCAGGCGAGGAAACGGAGGATTATCTTTCTGAGAGCGAGTTTACTGTTGTGGGACTTGCTCAGTCACCGCTGTATGTGAATTTCGAGCGTGGTGCTTCCACTATCGGAACGGGCAGCGTAAGCGCATTTGTATATGTTCCCGAGGAGGATTTTGCCCTTGACACATATACGGATATATATCTTTCGGTGGGAAAGGCTCATGAAAGCGGAATAGCTCCTTTTTCCGATGAATATGAAAAAATCGTTGCCGATGCAGAATATCTTGCGGAGACCCTATCCGATTCATATTTAAGCAGGCGGGAGGAGGATATCCGCGCCGAGGCTGACGAAGAGCTTTTCGAAGCAAGAGAAAAACTTGCTGACGGTGAACAGAAGCTGGCAGATGGAAAAGCAGAATATAACGATGGACTCAAAAGCTACAACGATGCCCGTGAAGAGCTGAAAACCAAACGTGATGAGCTGGATGACGCAATGAAGGATTACAATGACGGTCTTGCTCAGCTTGACGAAAATCAGTCAAAGCTTCAGGAGCTTGCTGACACCTGCCCGAGAATTGACAACATTCTGAAAAGCCACAAGGATCTTTATATGAAGGTGCTTCCCGACGAGCTGTTAAATGTTCTCAAGGATATTCAGAGAATATATGACGATAACGGTGTTGAAGCCTCTATTTCCGATCTGCTTGCAGTATATATCATCACCGACCCCGAAAGAGATCCGCATTCCAAGGCAGCTGCTGAGGCTGCAATAACAGGTGCAAACGAGCAGGTCAAGGCAGCCTCTGCCGCAGCACTCGCCGAGATAGACAAGCAGCGAAAGCTTCTTGAGGAAACGGGAAAGCAGTTTGAAGAAGCTGAAGCTGCCATTGCCGACGGCGAACAAAGAGCTTGCCGACGCTAAGCATGAGCTTGATGACGCACAGAAGGAGCTTGATGACGCTCAGGCTCAGATAGATGACGCAAATAAGGAGATATCCGATGCGGAACCTGACCTTGAGGACATCTTCAAGGATAAAAAGTGGTATGTATGGAACAGGGGAGAGTGGTCTCCAGACTGTCTCTCTTACGGAGACGATGCTGAAAGGGTAGATTCCATTGCGGCTGTGTTCCCCGTGTTCTTTATTCTTATTGCCGCTCTTGTATGCTGCACAACTATGTCAAGAATGGTTGAGGAGCAGCGCACGGAAACCGGTACAATGAAGGCTCTTGGATTTGGTTCGGGAGTTATAATTGCACAGTATGTGCTCTATGCTTCCCTGGCAAGTATTATCGGAAGCGTTATCGGCACAATAATTGGCTTCCCGCTGCTTCCCACTATCATTTTCAGATGTTATCAGACCATGTATAATATCCCCGAATTTGAGGCTCCGTTCATGCCGCTGTTTGCGCTGGGCTGCTGCGGCGTTTCACTGCTCTGCACAGGTCTTTCGGCTGTTTATACATCGGCTGTGGAGCTGACATCGGTTCCCGCAGCGCTTATCCGCCCCAAGCCGCCTAAGGACGGCAAGAGGATATTCCTCGAAAAGATAGGCTTTATCTGGAAGCATCTGAAATTTACATCAAAGGTAACCTTCAGAAATCTTTTCCGCTACAAGAGCAGATTCTTTATGACTCTTATCGGAATAAGCGGCAGCACAGCTTTGCTTCTGACGGGCTTTGCTCTTAAGGAAGCTATTTCCTGCATTGCTGACAAGCAATATGATGAGCTTTTCCTGTATGACGCTATGGTTATAGTCAGCGACAAGGCAGATGCTGATGAGCTTGCAGAGGCTGACAGGGCAATATCCGAAAATGAGCTGATATTGTCATCAATGAAGGCGATTCAGGAAACAAAGGCAATTTTCAGTGATAAGGACAGTGTGGACAGCACTGTTTTCGTACCCGAAAATGCAGAAGATCTGAGCGGATATATTGTTCTGAGAGACTTCTTTAACAGCTCACCTCTGTCTCTTGAGGACGGTTCGGTTATCATTACCGAGAAGCTGTCACAGCTTCTGGGCGTGAATCCCGGAGATGAAATATTCATTGAGGGAGCGGAGCTGCCCGTTAAAATTGCAGACATTGCCGAAAACTACACCTACCATTTCGTCTACATG
Source organism: Oscillospiraceae bacterium (assembly GCA_018110855.1). Classification (GTDB taxonomy): domain Bacteria; phylum Bacillota; class Clostridia; order Oscillospirales; family Ruminococcaceae; genus Huintestinicola. The sequence goes on along the minus strand of JAGBFZ010000413.1, from coordinate 2,413 downwards.
ACAAAGACCACCTATAATACTCTGTTCGGTGAAGCTGTACCAAACACTATCCTGATGAACACAGGGGGACTTCCCGAGGAAAATATCAGGGACGAGATCACTTCTGAGCTTATTGCCTGCGATGCAGTTATTTCAGCCTCATTTACAGTGGACGGAACGGACAAGTTCAGAAAGCTTATATCGAGCCTTGATCTTATTGTTGCGGTGATCGTCATATTTGCGGGCGCTCTTGCTGTGGTTATCCTCTATAACCTTGCAAATATCAATATTAACGAGCGTGTGAGGGAGCTTGCAACCATTAAGGTGCTTGGCTTCTTTGACGGCGAAGTTGGTGCCTATGTTTACAGGGAAAACACTGTTTCAACCATCCTCGGAATAATCATCGGGCTTATTGTGGGCATTTTCTTTGAGCATTTCGTTATCGTAACAGCAGAGGTGGACGAGGTAATGTTCTCCAGAGATATCCCATGGTTCTGTTATGTTATGGCTGCTTCGGCAATGGCTGTGTTCACGATAATCGTAAATCTCCTGCTGTATTTCAAGCTGAAAAAGATCGACATGGCTTCCTCAATGAAGGCAATTGAATGATTGGCAGAATCAACATAATTTTTTGCGCTCAATTGTACAATTTGGATATGTTTGTTATTGACATTTTCCGACAATTGTGATATCATAATTTACGGTTTGTTCGGCGGTGCTGTTATTCAGCTGCCGCCGAATATTTTTGTGGGATTTTTGGAGGTATAGGAAATGTTGATAACAGATTATGTAAATATCCTGAAAAGAGAATTTACGGGATATAACGGCAAAAAGTTCAGTAAGGACGTTCTTGCGGGAATCACTGTTGCTGCGGTAGCACTGCCGCTGGCTCTTGCCTTTGGTGTTAGTTCGGGTGCTACCGCCGCTTCGGGACTTGTTACTGCTATTATTTCGGGTCTTATTATCGGTGCCCTTTCGGGAGCATCCTATCAGATAAGCGGTCCGACGGGCGCTATGACGGCTATTCTTGTATCCCTCGTTGCTCAGTATGGTATGCAGGGCGTTTTCGTTGCAAGCCTTATGGCGGGAATACTTCTGCTTTTATGTGGAATATTCAAGCTGGGCGGACTTGTTTCCTATCTGCCATCTCCCGTTATCACAGGTTTTACCAGCGGTATTGCTATAATTATCGCTTTAGGTCAGATCGACAATCTGACGGGAATGAAGTCCTCGGGACTTAATAATCTTGCAAAGATAGCAAGCTATTTTAACACCCCTCAGACTGTGAATTACACTTCCCTTATCATTGGTCTGTGCGTTATTGTGTTCATGTTTATTTATCCGAAGAAGCTGGGACAGTATTGCCCCGGTTCACTTGCTGCTATTATTATCGCAACTGCGGCTAATCTTATCTGCAAATTTGACGTTAACACTGTCGGCGCTATTCCCAAAACAATTTTCCTTGATGACCGTCTTTCTCTTTCGGAATTCGATATGGGAAATATCGGTGATCTTATCGTTCCTGCTGTTTCCATTGCCGCTTTGGGACTTATCGAGTCTCTTCTCTGCGGTGCTTCTGCGGGAAGAATGAAGAATGAGAAGCTTAATGCCGATGTTGAGCTTGTGGCTCAGGGTATCGGTAATATCCTGTTGCCCTTCTTCGGCGGAGTTCCCTCCACTGCTGCAATTGCCCGCACAAGCGTTGCAATAAAGAGCGGAGGAGAAACAAGGCTTACTTCCGTTATCCATGCGGCTGTGCTGCTGCTTTCCATGTTCGTTCTGGGCGATGTTATGTCCGCTATCCCTCTTTCGGCTCTTGCGGGTGTGCTTATAGTCACTGCATGGAGAATGAACGAATGGAGTACAATAAAGTCTATTTTCGGCAAAAAGCTCAAGACTGCTATCTTCCAGTTCCTTATTACCATGGCTGCGACTGTGGTATTCGACCTTACAAAGGCAATACTTATCGGCGTTGTGTTCTCACTTATTATGTTCGTTGTTAAGGTGTCGGATATGCAGGTAACTGTTGCCGAGGTGGATCAGGACAAGCTGGATATGGAGAATGTGGATCCCGAAAAGCTGAATTTCACAAGTGTTGTTTATATCACAGGACCGCTTTATTTCGGCACATGCGCAAAGCTTGAGGACAAGGTATCTTCGCTGGGTGACAGCTATAATATAATCTTCTCCATGAGAGGTGTAACTGTTGCGGATATTTCCGGAATTGAAGCACTTCACGAATACTGTGAGAGGCTTATCTCTCAGGGACGAATGGTTTATTTTTCTTGTGTACAGCCTCCTGTTATGGATCTCTTTGAAAGAACAGGTCTCAAGGAAGATCGTTTCAAGCATGAAATGTTCTTCTGGAGTACGGACGAGGTTTTCGAACATATTTCAAACTTATGATTTCTTGAGTTGACGGCATTACTAAAGA
>JAGBFZ010000412.1 GCA_018110855.1 Oscillospiraceae bacterium | reverse complement strand
GTCCGCAGACGGCGAAATCACCTTTACGGAGGAGCTCCGCAAAGGGGTGAATTGAAAATAGTCCTGTGGACTATTTTCAAGAGGGGAACGCCCTGCGATAGAGGGCGTTCCCCTTCCATGGGATTGTTAAGGGTCGCAACCCTTAACACAATGCGCCCGTGGCGCATTGCCAAAGTTTAAACATAATTCTGAAAGGATCTGATACTATGATCGTAATGATAGATAACTACGACAGCTTCACCTACAACGTTTATCAGGCAATGGCAAGCCTTTACGGCGACATAAAGGTTTTCAGAAACGATGAGATAACGATTCCCGAGATCGAAGAAATGAATCCCGAAGCACTTGTTATCTCCCCCGGTCCCTCCTATCCCAAGGACGCAGGAATTTCCGTTGAGGCGATCAGATATTTTGCAGGCAAGCTGCCCATTTTCGGAATATGTCTCGGACATCAGTCCATAGGAGAAGCATTCGGCGGAAAGGTCGTAAGAGCAAAGGCTCCCATGCACGGCAAATCCTCTGTTATTAAGATAAACACCTCATGCCCCATTTTCTCGGGTCTCCCCGATAAAATTACCGCCGCAAGATATCATTCACTTATCATTGAGAGAGAATCCCTCCCCGACTGCCTTGAGATAACCGCAGAGACCGAGGACGGCGAGATCATGGCAGTGGCGCATAAGGAATACCCCATTTACGGAGTACAGTTCCACCCCGAGTCAATTCTTGCGGAAATGGGCGTGAATATCATATCGAATTTCCTCACTCAGGTAGTGGGAGTCAAGACCACAGGCGCAGGCGTTGCCCCCATTCCCATGGAAAAGAGAAGCGCTTTGAAGAAATACATTGCCAAGGCTGTTGACGGAAATAACCTCACCGAGGACGAAGCATATGACGCTATGAATATTATCATGAGCGACGCCGCAACTCCTGCTCAGATCGCCGCATTCCTGATGGATATGAGAATGAAGGGCGAAACAATAGAGGAGATAACAGGCTTTGCAAGAGGAATGAGAAGCAAGGCGGCTGTTATCAACGGTTTCCGCTCCGCTGTGGATATCGTGGGAACAGGCGGTGATATGGCGGGCACATTTAATATCTCCACCACCTCCTCCTTTGTGATCGCAGCAGCGGGAATAAACGTTGCAAAGCACGGAAACAGAGCCGCTTCAAGCAAGAGCGGTGCAGCAGACTGCCTTGAAGCTCTCGGAGTCAATATCAGGCTCTCCCCCGAAAATGCAGCAAAGTGCCTTGAGAAAACAGGAGTTGCATTCCTTTTTGCGCAGGTGTTCCACGGGGCAATGAGATTTGTGGCTCCCGTCCGCAGAGAGATAGGCTGCCGCACCTTCTTCAATATCTTAGGTCCCCTTACAAACCCCGCTCTTGCGGATTATATCGTTCTCGGAATATATGACAAAAAGCTTGCTTCCCTTATGGCAAATGTACTTATCAGGCTTGGCATAAAGGGCGCAATGGTAGTAAACGGCAGCGACGGACTTGACGAGATTACAATGACAGGCATTACTCATGTATGCGAGGTCAAGAACGGAAAGATATCGGAATATGACATCGACCCCCACGATTACGGCTTTGAATACTGCTCACCCGAGGACTTAAAGGGCGGCACACCC
>JAGBFZ010000043.1 GCA_018110855.1 Oscillospiraceae bacterium | reverse complement strand
TACTTGTATCTGATACCATAGCCGTTTAAGGGGATATCGCAGGCTGCTGCGGAATCAAGAAAGCAGGCAGCCAGTCTGCCCAGACCGCCGTTTCCGAGAGATGCGTCCTCGATCTCCTCAAGGCAGGCGATATCAATGCCGTTTTCGGAGAATATCTCCTTTGCGGTATCCAGAAGCCCTGCACAGTAGAGATTGTTGTAAACTGCTCTGCCCATGAGAAATTCAGCAGAAAGATAATATGCTCTGCGCTTTGAATCATGTCTTTCCTCGGTCTGATTCCAGAGAGGGATAATGTCGCTCATAACGGCTCTTGAAACCGCATTGTGAAGCTGACGGGGAGAAGCGTGCTTTATGTCCGTTCTGCCGTCCGTCAGAAGATTTTCGCTGATCTTTGAAAGAAACTGTGCCTTATCCATAAAAAGTAATCCTCCTGTATTTATAATAACATACACAATATTTTACCACATTTTTCGTATCAAATCAAGCACTATGCATATAATACGGTATTTTTCACAGTTTTTTTCCGAATAATACAGCAAATTAGTCAATACTCATCTGATTCAAATTACAAAAACTAAATACAAAATTCAGAAAAAACCATTTCTTATATGTCATTCAGATGATATAATTATATGAACACAAAACGAAAATATTATCGGGAGGACTTTATTGTGGCTGAACAAAAAACCAACGCCATGCGTATCCTTGACAGGGCAAAGATAAAGTACGCTGTTCACACCTATCCCCACAATGAGGGCGAAGCAGTTGACGGCGAAAATGTGGCGAGACTTACGGGGCAGGACCCCGTTAAGGTATACAAGACCCTTGTTACACGGGGTGCGTCAAATCCTTCTAAAAACTTTTATGTTTTCGTTATCCCCGTTCAGAAGGAGCTTGATCTGAAAAAAGCAGCTAAGGCTGTGGGAGAAAAATCAGTTGAAATGATCCACGTCAAGGAAATAAACGGTATAACGGGCTATATCCGGGGCGGCTGCTCCCCCGTTGGCATGAAAAAGCAGTTTCCCACTGTATTTTTCAGTGCGGTTTCGGAGCTTGACACTGTGATATTCAGCGGCGGAAAAATAGGCTTGCAGATAGAAGCGGCTCCCGATGATATCATCAAGCTGATCGGTGCAAAAGCAGAGGATATCTGCTATTAAAATTTCACATCAAAAAATATTAAAAAGGACGTAATTATTATGGAAATCAAAGGCTTTACATACGGCTGGGACAGCCACAAGGGAATGCTCGGGACAGAAAAGGCGAATGAATCCATCAAGGCAATGGCTGCAATGGGCGGAAACTGGGCTGCCCTTGCATTTGCGGTAACACAGGAAAGATTCTCCTCCACCCGATTCGGCTTCGATTACCGCCGCACCGACACTGACAGGGAGATCGAAACTGCCATAAGACAGCTTAAAGAAAGCGGTCTCAAGGTATGTCTCAAGCCCATTCTCAACTGCGAGGACGGAACATGGAGAGCAAATATCACATTCCCCGAAAAGGAATTTCCCGTTTACGATGAACACGGCAGGCTCAAGAGCTACTGGAACGAGTGGTTTTCCTGCTACACGGCATTTATCTGCCACTATGCTGAAATAGCGGAATACACAGGCTGCGAAATGCTCTGCATCGGCTGCGAGATGATCGGTACAGAGCATAAGGAGGAGTTCTGGAGAGAGCTTATCAGGCAGGTGAGGGAGATATATCACGGTCCTCTGGTCTACAATGCAAATCACGGCAAGGAAGAAAATGTCAAGTGGTTTGACGCTCTGGATTACATCGGCACCTCCGCTTATTATCCCGTTGAAAGGGAGTGCGGTGCTTCTGCGGACGAGATGACAAAGGCATGGGAATACCACAAGACTGGACTTAAAAAGATAGCGGATAAATTCGGAAAGAAAATTATTTTCATGGAAATAGGCTGCCGCAGCGCAAGGGGCTGTGCGGCTATGCCATGGGATTTTGTTCACAGAGAATTTCCACATGATGAGGACGAGCAGGCTAATTTCTACGAGAGCGCACTTCGTGCAATGTGGAATGAGCCATATTTCGCAGGATATTTCTGGTGGGACTGGGAGACAAATCTCATGCCCGAGGAAAAAATTTCCACAGATATCGGTTTCGGCATACATGGAAAAAAGGCGGAAAAGGTGCTTACGGATTGGTATACTAACAAGTAAAATACGGGGGTATGCATATGGGCATCTGCGGCACTCAGTATGCAAATGCAATGACGGTATATTTTCTCATGGGCATTATTCCTGTCACGGCACTCATATTTTTTATTATTGAGATAATTATCGGAAAGAAAAGAAATAAAAAAATCAAGCCCTTTGTAATATCCGCTTCCGTATCGGCACTGCTTGCGGCTTTTCCCGTAACTGCTTTTGTTATTATGCTCCTTGAGCCTCCCGAAGCAGAAGTATGGGAGAAAATGGTCGATCTGACAGGGTACGATTATAATGAGAGCAAGGCTGTTTACTCCGAATATTTTGAGCTTGACATTGAATATGAGCTGTACTCCGATGAATATCCAAAAGGTGCAATAATCAGTCAAAGCCCACCTGCCGAAACAAGAATTCCGAGAGGACAAAAGGTATGGTGTACTGTCAGCAAGGGTGTGCAGATATTATCTGTCTGCAATGTTATTGCAATCGATATTGAAACAGCGAAAAAAATTGTTAATTCGGCAGGTTTTGAATATGAAATAAAATATGAGTATTCGGACGAATATGAAAAAGGGATCGTTTTTGCTTCAGAGCCTGAACGGAATACAGAAGTACCGAAAGGCTCAACAATTACTCTGTATGTAAGTAACGGAAAAGAATAAAGCAAAAGTGACTAACAGCCCTCCTCGATGTGCAGACTATTGAGGAGGGCTGTTGATATATCCGTACTCGCCCCATTGCGGCTCCTTAATTTGTTAATAACTCTTTTGCAAAGTTTCACATATTTTCAAAAAAATATTTAATATCATCTATAGCCAAAAAGGGAAAATTATGTTATACTGAATATAAGAATGTGTTTTGCAGCATAAAATAATAATATTACTTTCCTTGGAGGATAAAAACTATGCTTTCAGATATCGAAATCGCCCAGCAGGCACACATGAAGAAAATCACAGAAATTGCCGCTTCTCTCGGGATCCCCGAGGAGGACGTTGAGCCTTACGGTCACTATAAGGCAAAGCTTTCGGAAAAGCTTTTTGCCAATACAAAGGATAAGCCTGACGGAAAGCTTATCCTTGTCACCGCTATAAATCCCACCCCCGCAGGCGAGGGCAAAACCACTGTTTCAGTCGGTCTTGCAGAGGCTATGGCTAAGATCGGCAAGAAAGCCGTTCTCGCCCTGAGAGAGCCTTCTCTCGGTCCCGTTTTCGGCATCAAGGGCGGAGCTGCGGGCGGCGGATACGCTCAGGTAGTTCCCATGGAGGATATCAATCTCCACTTTACGGGTGATTTCCACGCGATAGGTGCTGCAAACAACCTTCTTGCGGCAATGCTTGACAACCACATCCAACAGGGAAACAGCCTCGGAATAGATGTGCGCAAGATCACATGGAAGCGTTGTGTGGATATGAACGACAGACAGCTTCGTAACATTGTCGACGGTCTCGGCGGAAAGCCTAACGGTACTCCCCGTGAGGACGGCTTTGACATTACCGTTGCATCCGAGATAATGGCTGTACTCTGTCTTTCAAACTCCATAACCGATCTTAAAGACAGACTTTCAAGGATAATCGTAGGCTACACATATGACGACAAGCCTGTTACCTGCGGTGATCTCAAGGCACAGGGCGCAATGACCGCACTTCTCAAGGATGCTCTCAAGCCCAACCTTGTACAGACTCTCGAGGGCACTCCGGCGTTTGTACACGGCGGTCCTTTCGCAAATATCGCTCACGGCTGTAACTCTGTTATTGCCACAAAGACAGCTCTCAAGGTTGCGGACTATGCTGTTACGGAAGCGGGCTTCGGAGCTGATCTCGGTGCCGAGAAGTTCCTTGATATCAAGTGCAGATATGCGGGTCTTAAGCCTGATGCGGTAGTTATCGTTGCGACCATCAGAGCGCTCAAGATGCATGGCGGCGTTCCCAAGACAGAGCTTGGAGCCGAAAATCTTGAAGCACTTGAAAAGGGTATCCCGAATCTTCTCCGTCATGTTTCCAACATAAAGAATGTATATAAGCTTCCTTCCGTTGTTGCTGTCAACAAGTTCCCGACAGATACAGATGCAGAGGTCGAGCTTATCATGAAGAAGTGCCGTGAGCTGGGTGTAAACGTAGTTCTTTCCGATGTATGGGCAAAGGGCGGTGAAGGCGGCATCGAGATGGCGCAGGAGATAGTAAAGCTTTGCGAGCAGCCGAACGACTTCACATTCTCCTACGAGCTTGACGGCAGTATCGAGGATAAGATAGAAGCGATCGTAAAGAAGATCTACGGCGGTGACGGTATAACCGTACTTCCCGCTGCAAAGAAGCAGATCGCACAGCTGACAGATCTCGGTTTTGCAAATCTTCCCATTTGCGTTGCAAAGACTCAGTACAGCTTCTCGGATGATCAGACAAAGCTCGGTGCTCCCGAGGGATTCAAGGTCACCATCAAGAATGTAAAGGTTTCTGCGGGCGCAGGCTTTATAGTTGTTCTCACAGGCGACATCATGACGATGCCTGGTCTTCCCAAGGCTCCTGCTGCCGAGAAAATCGACGTTGATGAAAACGGCAGGATCACAGGATTATTCTAAAATTTATTTTATATTATTTTTCAAATAATATGGATTCTGCCTGCAGAGAAGATCGATGTTGATGAAAACGGAAAGATCACAGGATTATTCTAAGATTTATTTTATATTATTTTTCAAATAATATGGATTCTGCCTGCAGAGAAGATCGATGTTGATGAAAACGGAAAGATCACAGGATTATTCTAAGATTTAT
>JAGBFZ010000411.1 GCA_018110855.1 Oscillospiraceae bacterium | reverse complement strand
TATGTGCGCCTGTGTGGTTAAGGTCCTCACGCTTTACATAAAGCTGTACATTTCCGAGACTGCCCGAAAGGCGCTCAAGGTAGGAAACGGGGGTGGGTCTGCCCTGAAATTCCTTTCTTATCCTGCGAAGCTCGCCGATGAATTTGCTGGATTTGCAGATAGTAAAATATGCTTCGGTGATCTCGTCCATGGCTTTTTTCAGCTCGTCGGGAATATACGCTCCGCCGTATTTGCCGAAATAACCCTTGCTGTCGGGGTAATTCTTGAAGTAGGTGTCAAATTCTGTTCCGCCAATGTTCATAGCCTTTTCCTCCATTAAAATAATATTGTTTGCTTTCCGCCAAAAACAAAAACGCCCTTGACGGAAAATTTCTTCCGTCAAGGACGAATAATTAGCTTATCCGCGGTACCACCTTGATTCACAGCCTTGCTGTGCTCTTTTAAGGATACTGACATATCCTCGGCAACTAACGTATGCCATACGTCTTCGGATACTTGAAGGATCTTTCCCCGAAGCCCTCTGCGGTCCATTTGACAAGCTGTACTCCTGCCCGATTCCCAGCACCTCGGACTCTCTGTGCGGTCATGCCTGCCGTTATCTCCGCTTCTGCGGTTTGTTTTATTTAATTGTTAACAGTATAGCATATGATTTTTCATTTGTCAAGGGGTTTTGATATTTTACTGCTTTTCCCTCTCCTCAAGAAGCTCCGGCGGCAGATATCGGACAAGCGCGGCTTCCAGCTTTGACGGCACTATGGGCTTTTCAATAAAATCCGAAAAGCCTGAATTGATATATCTTTCTCTTGCTCCCGACATGACATTGGCTGTGAGGGCTATTACGGGGATATCTGTGAACCTTCCGCCCATCTTCCGCAGTCTGTCCAGCGTTTCTATGCCGTCCATTCCGGGCATTACATGATCGAGCAGTATCATATCATAGTGATTTTCCGCTGCCTTTTTCAGACATTCCTCGCCGCTTGAGGCTGTATCGGGCTTTATGCCTGTGCGCTTGAGGAGATGGCTCACGAGTGTGAGATTGAAGGAGGTGTCATCGACCACAAGTATTTTTGCTGACGGCGCATAGGGGATAACAGCAGGCATCTCGTCCTCTATGCGCTTTTTCCTTGCTGTTTCGAAATCTCCTGCGGGGCGGCTGTCGATAACCTTCTGGGGAAGTACGAAGGAGAATGTGGAGCCTTGTCCGTAAACGCTGTCAACATCAAGCTTGCTGTTCATCTGCTCAAGCAGGCGGACTACTATGCTCATTCCAAGTCCTGTTCCTTCAATATTTCGGTTGCGCTTTTCTTCAAGGCGCTCGAAGGCGGTGAACAGTCTGCTCATGTCCTCCCTGCGCATTCCGATGCCTGTGTCCTCAACCTTTACCCGCAGCCCTGTCATTCCTTCTTCTGCTGATTTTACGCAGTCCACTGTGAAGGTTATGGTGCCCTTTTCTGTATACTTGACGGCGTTTGTCAGGATATTTATGATTATCTGCTTTATCCTCAGCTCATCTCCCATGAGCCGTGAAGGGATATTCTCGTCGATATTCAGATTGAGCGTCAGATTTTTTTCCTTGACCTTTATGGAGACTATGCTGCAGATATCGTCGATCATTGCCGCTGTACTGTACTCAACGGGAATGATCTCCATTTTGCCTGCTTCGATCTTGGAATAATCAAGGATATCGTTTATGATGCTCAGAAGCATTTTTCCTGCGCTTCGGATATTGTAGGCATACTGCTTGATATGCTCCTCGGAGCTTTCACGCAGTATCATTTCGTCCATGCCCAGCACTGCGTTGATGGGCGTTCTTATTTCATGGGACATATTTGAGATGAACACGGTCTTTGCCTTGTTTATATTGTCAAGCTCCTTGTTCTTCTCCTCAACGGCGGCGATGATATTTTCCTGATGAAGCAGACGGAGCATTTCATTGTTGATGTCCTGAACGGTGTAGACAAATATGGGATTCTCCCTGCTGAAATCCTTCATTCGGCTGAAGGTCAGACGTACCCAAATGTATTCGCCCTGCATATTCTGCATTTGTATCTCCATGCGGAAAAGCTTTGCCTTTTCAAGCTTCTCTATTATATGCTCGGGATCGGATACGGACAGGAACATACTCTTGTCATTGGGCATGAACATATTCGATATCATATATCTCCACTGGGAGTATTTTATATCAAGATAATCCTGGCGGTCTGCGCTTATCTCTGTGGTGGCGGAATTGCGGCAGGTGTCATTTTTAAGGTCTACGATCATGGAGAAAAGATAGTTTTCCTGAATGGTGTCCATCTTCATCTTTTCAAGCCTGTCGGAATTATGGGTCTCCGTGTTTTCAATGAAATATACTGTGTTTTCGTTCTCTGCGGTTCTGACTATGCGGTAGATATATTCTTTTTCTCCGCTCTGAGCGGTCAGCTTCACATTTCCGCTGAAGTTCTCTCGCTTGAAAAGCGACTCATCTACGAATGCATCATAATTTTTATTATTCTTCGTCTCGCCCGAGCTGATTTGCTGGAATATTCCTTTATATAATTTTGTCAGGTCTCCCGATCCCCCGACTGCTGCTCTGAAAACATCGTCTGCTAACAGCTCCTCATAAGTATTCGCTGCTGCATCTATAATATAGACTGCGGAGCATCCGGAAAATATTGTCTCTGATATTCGTTTGAGAGTCTGCTCTTTTTTCTCCGTGTCCATACAAATTCCTCCCTTTTTGCCTTATATTTTCCCGTTCAAAAATTATAGTCCGTTTATATTCAAAGTATAGCAAAGTTTATATCTTTTGTCAATACAGCACGAAATTTATGCTCCGAAGCGCTCCCGTCCTTTTTCTCACGATTGACGTTTTTATTCAAAATGCAAGAAACAGAACAGATGTTTTTGTATAAACGGAACAAACTTTCTATTTTTATCAAAAAAACCTTGACAAATTGAAACAGATGTGCTATTATATAGTTACAGCAAACAAATGTTTCAAATGTTAGGGGGTATTGATATGATAATAAGAGACATTTGCTCCTGTCCTGTTTGCGGTGACGAGGTGTGCTCCGCTGAGGTGGAGCGTTTCGATATGTGCCTTGACTGCTTTGCCGACTCCATTGCAAGCAATGTTACCGAGAGCATTCTTTATGATTTTCTCAGAGAATATGGCAGGGAGTTCAGAGAGTTCATTGACAACAACTTCGAATATTGAGAAAGGGGGTATGTTGCTTTTGAAAAAGATTACTAAAAAGGCTGTTCTTAATGAGCTTGCAGCTATCGCTTTTTCCGATTTCTCAAAATATGCGAAAATTTCCGAGGACGAGAACGGCGAACAGGTCATCATTCTCACAGGCACGGACAGGCTTTCCGCCGATTCAAGAAGGGCTGTTTCCTCCATTAAGGCGGGCACCAAGGGCATTGAGATCAAGCTTTATGACAAGCTCCGCGCTCTTGAGCTTTTAGGACGGGTCTGCGGCATTTACGGCGGTGAGGACATGGACGAGAAGGAGGCTCTTGAAAAGCTCCGAAGTCTTTTTGAAGGGAGTGATGTGTTTGGTTCGGGAACTGTCTCTGACTCCTAAGCAGGAGGAGATAATCCGGATATCCACCTATGAGCCGAAAAGATGGAACATTTCTGTGGGGGCGGTACGGTCGGGCAAGACCTTTCTCGATTTTTACCGCATTCCAAACAGGATACTTGCTGCCGATGAGGCGGGCGGTATTGCTATTGTGGGCAACACCGAGGGCAGCGTTTCACGAAACATTATTGACCCTATGCGGCAGATGTTCGGTGAAAAGCTGGTGGGGCGGGTGAAAAGCGGCGGTGCTGTAAGGCTCTTCGGACGTGACTGCTTCATCTTCGGCGCTTATCGCAGCGGCTGCGCCGACAAGCTGCAGGGCATGAGCCTTTCCTACTGCTACGGCGATGAGATGACTACATGGAGCGAGGACGTTTTCAGAATGATAATGTCGAGGCTCGACAGGAAAAATTCCATTTTCGACGGCAGCTGCAATCCTGCTTCTCCTTCTCACTGGCTGAAAAAATTCATTGACGAGGGGGTGAAGAACGGCTCGGTAAGGGCTTCTCATTTCACCATTGACGACAATCCCTCTCTTCCCGAAAAATTCGTTGAGAATCTGAAAAAGGAATATGCCGGCTCCGTTTATTACGACAGGTTCATTCTGGGTAAATGGAAAAGCGCTGAAGGGGTCATTTACAGGGATTTTGCCGACGCTCCCGATAAATTCATTGTTAAAAGGACAGACCCCAAGGAGATAATCATGGCGGATGTGGGGGTGGATTTCGGCGGAAACGGCTCGGCTACGGCGTTTAATCTGACGGGGTACACGGCGGGGTACAAAAGGATAATCACTCTTGACGAGTATTACAGGCAGGGCATTATCTCCCCTGCGGAGCTGGAAAAAGATTTTGTGAGATTTATAAGGAAATGTCTCAGAAGCTATCCATGTCTGAGAGACGTTTACTGCGACAGCGCCGAGCAGGTGCTTATCCGAGGGCTGCAGAACGCTGCGAGAAAGGAACGGCTCCCTGTGGAGATACACAATGCCAAAAAGGGGGATATCGGGCAGAGGATAAGATTTTATTCATCTATAATGAGCGGCGGAAGATACCGCATTTCCGCTAAATGCTCAAACACTGTCAGGGCTTTTTCCGAGGCGGTATGGGAGCAGGGCGGCACTGACAGACGTCTTGATGACGGCTCGGTGAATGTGGACAGCCTTGACGCTCAGGAATACTCCACAGAGAGAAGGATGAAGGACATTCTTGCGGCGGGTCATTAAACAAAGGAGGTTTTTATGGGCAGCATAATCAGCGGGGCGGCGAGAGCCTTCCCCAATGCAAGGCTCCCTATGGGAGAGGAATTTTACAGAAATGTCATTGACGTTTGCGGCAGCATTTACAGGGGTGAGCCGCCCTGGGCATACGTTAAAAAATCGGGGCTTTACGGAAAGGGTGAGAGGCGCATTGCTCAGCTGGGCTGTGCCAAGGTCCTTTGCGACAGTCTTGCCGCTCTTACCTTTTCAAGTCAGGCTGATATTTTCTGCCAGAGTACTGTCCAGCAGGAATATGCCATGGGTATTTTGCAGGAAAACGGCTTCTGGGAAAAGGCTCCTGCTTTTTTCAGCAGAGCCTATGCTTTGGGCGGAGGTGCGCTGAAAATTTACATAGAGGACGGCAAGGTCTCCCTTGACTTCGTTTCGGCTGAGGATTTTATTCCGACGGGAAACGGCAGGGGCGGTATCTGCGAGGGCATTTTCGGGACAAGCTTCCTTCGTGACGGGCGGCAGTTCGTTCTTTACGAAAAGCATGGTATGGCGGGCGGTCATGCGGTCATTGAAAGAAAGCTCTTTGAGGTGAAAAACGGCGGCGGATATTCCGAGATACCTGTGGAGGAAGTTTTTGAGGGGCTTTCGGAACATTCCGAATTTCCCAAAATGGACGTACCCATGTTCGCTTATTTTCGTCCTGCGGGAGACAACAATCTGTCGGAGGATTCTCTTTTGGGGCTTAGCTGCTTTGCCAACTGCACTGACACCCTAAAGGCTCTTGATATTGCTTTCGACAGCTTCTCCCGTGAATTTGTGCTGGGCAGAAAGAGGATAATCGTTCCAAGCTCATGCATAAGGACGGTGGTTGACCCCGATTCGGGCAGGATAAGCAGGTATTTTGACGCTGATGACGAGGTTTATCAGGCGCTGAAATGCGATGAGGAGCAGGATCTCAAAATTACCGACAACACCTGTGAGCTGAGAGTTTCCGAACACGTTGAGGCGATTAATGCCCTCCTTGACATTCTGTGCTTCCAGGTGGGGCTGTCCTCGGGGACCCTGTCCTTCAACAGCTCGGGCGGTCTTAAAACCGCTGCCGAGGTCAAGAGCATGGAGACCCGAACCGAAATTACCATGCAGTCTAATCGCTGCCTTGCGGCGGAGCTTATTGAAAGCACGGTCAGGTGCATTATCCGCTGCGGTCAGATGTGCGGCGCTATCCCCCTCGAGGAGGTGAATGTGAGGGTGTCCTTCTCGGACAGGCAGACTGTTGACAAAAGCGAGATCATTGACAGGAACATCAGGCTCGTTCAGGCGGGGCTTTTAAGCAGAGTTTCCGCTGTTATGGCGGCTCTGGAATGTTCCGAGGAGGACGCTGTGAGGGAGATCGAAAAAATTCGGAAGGAAAGAAAGGAGTTTGATCTGTTATGAATGAGAATGAAGAGTTTTTTGAGGCGGAGGATCCCGTTTCAGATGAGGTGACGGGAGATATTTCCCGTGAGGAAGAGCTTTCTGCGGCTTTATCCGCTGCCCGTGAGGAAAACGAGCATCTCAGGGCTAAATGCGTATGTGCTGATATGGGCGTGCCTGCGGATATGGCAGAGGACATTATTTGTCTCGGCAGATTTTATGCCAAGCGTGACGGGGTGGATTTCGAGGAGGCGGCAAGAGCTGCTTTCGGGCGACTTTCCGCTTCGGGCGGCGGCATTACCACGGGCGTTTCCGTTCAGAGGTCTAAGAGCGATATTTCCGCTCTTAGACGGGCTTTCGGGCTTAAAGGCTAAGCCTGCGGCATATCATTTATAATTTTTTCGCTATTCTTTATTTTTGTATTATGGAGGAAATGAAATATGAACACTATTACACTTGCTAAGAAGTACGCATCTCTCCTTGACGAGACCTACAGAGAGGCTGCAAAGACTGCTGTTCTCGAATCCGACGCCGCTCTTGCCAGAGAGGGTGCAAATGCCAACGAGATCGTGATCCCTAAGCTGACCATGGACGGTCTTGCCGATTATTCAAGAAACAGCGGCTATGTGGACGGCGATGTTTCTCTTTCCTGGCAGACTGTGAAATTCAACTACGAGAGAGGCAGAATGTTCAGCGTGGACGCTATGGACAACGAGGAGAGCCAGCAGCTCGCTTTCGGCGCTCTTGCGGGTGAATTTGTCAGAACTAAGGCTGTTCCCGAGCTTGACGCTTTCAGATTTGCTTCCATTGCGGGCACTGCGGGCATTTCCAAGGAGACTGCCGAGCTTTCCACAGGCGAGGCTGCTGCGGCTGCTGTCAGAAAGGCTGTGAGCACTATGGACGCTGCTGAGGTTCCCTCTGAGGACAGGATACTCTTTATCACTCCCGTTCTCAAGGGCATGATTGACGACATGGACACCACAAAGTCAAGAGCAGTCATGGCTTCCTTCGATCAGGTCGTTGTGGTCCCTCAGTCCAGATTCTACACTGAAATCAAGCTCAATGACGGCGTTTCAAGCGGTGAAGAGGACGGTGGCTATTCCAAGGCTTCAGGCGGCAAGAACATCAATTTCATGATCGTTCACAAGCCTGCTGTTATTCAGTTTACCAAGCACGCTCTCCCTAAGGTGATCTCGCCTGCCAACAATCCCGATGCCGACAGCTGGAAGTACGGATACAGAAGCTATGGTCTTTGCTCTGTTTATGCAAACAAGGCTGCGGGCATTTACTGCCACGTTGCTGCTGACTGATACTTTTCACATTATTCTTCGGGGTGAGAAGGGAGGTGATGATACTGATTTATCCCGATTATGATTTTTACAGGGTGGTTTTCTGCGGCGAAGCCGATGAGGATATTATTATGCCCTTTATCAGGACGGCAGGCGATATTATCGGCGGGGCTGTTCTGAACGATTATTTCTCCCGTGAGGAGCAATCGGAGCTTTTCAGGGCTGTATGCGCTCAGGCGGAATATATGGCTGATAATGAGGGCTTTTCTTCGGTGAAGTTAGGGGATTTTTCCGCTGAATATCCGAATGCTCCTGCTGTATGCCCTCGGGCTGCGGCTATTCTTGAGGGGGCGGGACTTTTATTCAGAGGCGGTGTTATGCTGGGAGGATGAGATTTTGAAGCACATTCCTTACAGGCTCCTTGACGGGAGCTGCATTTTAAGGGTCTACGGCAATAAGGATATTTTCGGCGGCAGAGAGGTCATTTCCGAAAGAAGTCTCAGAAGAGTTCACATTGAGCTTTTCCGAAAGAAGGACGTTTCCAAAAACGGTGAGGCAGTTTTCTCCTGCGGCAGGCTTTACTATGACTGCGGCAGGAGTATTCCCGAGGACGCTGTTTTTTCTGCGGGGGGAGACTCGGCTGTTATTATTTCGGGGCAGGAATTCCGGATATCGGAGACAAGATATCATTATTTCGGGGGACGGCTCAGATCAATTGTTCTGGAGCTTAAAGGCTGACGGTTTATTTTTACATTTGGGAGGATATATGAAAACTATTAAAAACAGCACGGGGCTTATGCAGGTGCTTTGCGGTGCTGCGGGGGTGGGGGCGTATGGTTCGGGGGATATCTCCGTTTTACCCAAAGGAGGCGGCGATTTTATCAAGCTTTACGGCGGCGGTATCGTCAGGACCAAGGCGGTCATTTCCGCTTCGGGCTTTGACGGCAGAAAAAAGCTCCTTGAGCTTGTCGATTCCGCTGCGAAAAAGCTGTCCGATTTTTCGGGGAATGGCATTATCAGGATATGCTCGCCCTATCCTGCGGTCATCGCAAGGGCGGAGGATAACGGGTTTATCCGCATCGAAAAAGAGATCGAGATCATTTATCGGGGGTGAAGTGATTTGACGGTGAACGAGGCGGTCAAAAGCTTTTCCGAGGGCGATTTTTTTGACGAGTTCGGTTTCGTTCTGGGAATTGATTTGTCCGAAAACGGAAATAGTGATACCGATGGATTTACGGCAGTCACTGAGGGGGTATGCGGCATTTCTGCTGTGCTTTCTCCAAGAGTGGTCATAAGGGATTATGTGGACGGAGATCGGGCTGTTCCCCTTTCGGAAAGGGCTGAGATAAAGGTAAGATTTCTCGTTATCAAGGGCGACAGCGTTCAGAAGAGGATACTTGCTTCGGCTAAGGCGGGTATCCCTTTAAGGTGCGTTTACATGAGCTGCGCAGGGGTGGCTTTTGAGGGGAAAATGCTCATTTCACTTGCTGAAGCTGCTCCCGCTGAAATTTTCGGAACAGCGGTCTCGGCGGTTTTTACTGCCTGCTGAAAGGAGGTTTGTTTTTTGGGCGTTTATCTTAAAATCGGGGATATTGATGTCAGCAGATTCATTACGGCGAATAAATATTCCGCTGAAACGGCTCCCGTTTATGACGAGGAGAGCGCTTTCGTCAACATTTACGGCGAAAAAATCCGCACACGCACGGGTCACGAGGTGACGGTCAGGGCTTTACTATCCGATGTGGATGATATAACGGCAGCGGGTCTTTCGGCGGCTTTTGACAATGGAAGCATTACAGTAACATATTCCGCTCCCGAGGAAAAAACCGCAGTTTTTGACGGGGCGAAGCTCTCCCTTGCCCTTGACAGGGTTTTCGGCGGAGAGAGATTCTGGACAGCGGACATTGTGCTTCATGCGGCTTTTGTCCCTGAGGACTGTCTTTAGCCTGCCTGAATATGACATCAAAATAGACGGTTATTCCATTGACTGCAAAGATATTGCTTCCATGAGAATAATTCGTCAGAGCGAAAATATGCCTGTTAAGGGTATTGTCAGATCCGAGCTTATTATGACTTTGCGGACAGCTGAAATGTTTTCTCCCAATGCGGCGGTCATTATCAAGGTTTCGGGTACTGCGGACATGGAATTTTGTCCTCATTTTATAAGCAGGATAAGCCGCAGGGGAAGTCTTGTTACCATTCACGCTTTTGACAGAATGCGAATGACGGAAAATGATTTCAGAGCTGAAAATTACAATGAGGATGATCAGCCTTTTAACACTTCACAAGTGCTGGGAGATATTGCGGCGCAGTGCGGCTTCAAGCCCTGCTCCCTGAGCTTTCCCTCTGTGGACAGACTTTTTTTCAAGGATATTCATGGAAAAAAGTGCAGAGAAATACTGGAATTTCTTGCGGAAAACGGTGTTGGTGTCTGGCACTGCTCAGATGATGAGGAGCTGCGGTTTACACCTTTTCTCTCGGCTTCGGGCAGCGTGGGGGTGGTCGCTTCGCAAAGCGCTCCTTTATACATTCATTCGGAAAAGGGTCCGTTCTCTGCGGTATATGCTAAGAACACCGCTTCGGGCGAGGTTTTCTCCGCAGGCAGCGGCTCAGATTTCAGGTTCATTTTAAAGCTGTCGGGCAGGCTTTTTGACTCTGACAGGACAGGCTCTGTTATGTCTGTGGCGGCGGAGAAAAAATGGCGTTCCTTTTACTGCGCTCATGCGGCTGTTTCCATGGCTCCATGCGGTCTGTCCGAATATATTTTTGGGGACAGCTTTGGCTTTATTGCCGTCAAATCGGTCATTCACTTTGGCGGGTCGTGCGTCTTTGCTCAGGCGGAGACTGCCGATATCTGCGAGGACGAATCGGATTACACCGATCTTGTGGGCTACGAGCTTAGAAAACGCATTGAGGCTGACAGAAAATACGGCTCCACTGTTCTTACCGACAAGGGCATCGGCTTTACTGCCGATACGGGTACTGACCTTCGGAAGGCGGATATCTCCTTCTTCTCGGCTTTGGGTGACGGTATAACCGAGTTCGGCGGAGCGATGCTCAGTAAGCTGCAGCCTGTGGGAAAAATTGAGGACACTGCTGACAATGTGGTTTCGTTTCTCGGCACTTTAGGCGGCAAGTCTTTCCGATGGCAATGCTACGAGGCTGAGGACGGCACTATTACTCTGAGCAGAGAGGAGGTATTATCAGATGGATGATATGGCTCTCTTTGCTGCGGGGTATTATGCGGGGAAGAAAAAGGGCGGAGCATCACCTTCTCCGCTTTCCCTTGAGGGCATTAAAAATCTGAAAACGCTTGCTACTGTGACTATCGGGAGCTTTGTGTTTGAAATAAAAGAGCCGAAGCTGTTTTATTCACCCGCCTTAAATCTTATAAGCGGCGGCGCTGCGGCTCAAACGGCATGGATGCCGTCTGTTGTCGTTAATGATTCCATTGCTTATATCAGCAGCGGTACTGCCGGTGGTCATGAATATTTTGCGTGGGGAAGCTATACTGACAATGATGGCAACAATCATTCAACATATTTTCAGAACTGTTCCGATTTTATTATAAATGATGTCGGATTTTATGGCGGAGTACCAACGGACAGGCTGCCTAACATATCAGTAGAAATATCATGTAAGGTTTCAAGCGGTTATGACGGTATTGTAATGAGTACATGGAATTCGTCAAGCACCGCATACATTGATGCACAATATACTGATGATGTTAAATTTACAAATCTCAGTCTCAATGACTACTACAATTTTATGAGGTCATACTGTGAGGCTGCTGCGGCAAATGAGCCTGTTATTACCATTCTGTAAGGGAGGTTTTTTATGGCTGATATTTTTATTGTCCGAGGGGATACACTGAAATTATCCATTGACAGCATCAGATCAGCTGACGGTGTGGATTATGTGTTATCCGATACGGACGTTATTTACATTGATGTGAAAAAATCCGAGGCGGACAGTGTCCCGATCTTTCGCAAGACTGTTACTGCTGCGGATTATGTGGACGGGGCTTTGCCTGTCACGATCTATCCCGATGATACGGCGGGCATTTCTCCGGGAGATTATTTTTTCGATGTTCGCTTATTCATGGACGAGAAAAATATTTATACCATCATTCCTATGTCAAAGCTCAGGATCCTCCGCAATGTTACGAACATCCCTGACAACGGAGGTGAAGGCTGATATGGCTTATCGTGAAAAATCTCTGTCGGGTCAGATGTCGGCGGAAACGCTTTCGGGCAGTATGAACGCTGAGCGGTCTATGTCGGGCACGCTGAATATGGCAAAATCTACGGTTGAAAAGGACTATGAAAAATTGCAGAACAGACCAAAAATCAACGGCGTGGAGCTGATTGGTAATCAGTCATTCGATGATTTGGGAATGTCTGAACTGACTGCATTGGACGTTTTTAATATTTTGGATAACGTTTGGAAAGGGTGAATTTTATGGCTGATAAGAAATATGAATTTCCGGGAAGCAACGCATTATCTGCGTTTGGATTATACGTCAAGGGAAAAATCCCTGTTGTTGACGTCGCTGTCACCGAGAGCAGCAGCAATGCCGTTTCTTCGTCGGCGGTTTTTGCATATGTTGCCGAAAAAATTGCGGGTATCGGCGGAGTTTCGTTCAAGATGGCAGACAGTCTGCCCGAATCGGGTGATGGTAGGTATATCTATTTAGTGCCCAAATCGACCGCTGAAACACAGAACAGCTACGATGAATACATATGGTACGATTCGGCGTGGGAAAAAATCGGCACTACTGAAATTGATTTGTCAGACTATGTAAAATCGTCCGATATGCACGAAATTACGGCGGACGAAGTCAACACCATTTTGAATGCCGTTTGGGGTGTTTGATTATGGATTATTCAGGTAAAAATACAGTCAGTGCAATAGGGGCATTCGTTAAGGGGAAAATCCCAACACCTGAAACTTATGCTCCCATTTATAAAGGTGATTTGCTGGATATTGCAAAGATGGGCACTTATTCATGTAATGTCGATGACACGCCAAATCTTCCGTACGGTGTTGAATCGTGGTGTTATGTAACCATGATTAATTTTGTAAGTTCGGGATATAAACGATATATAT
>JAGBFZ010000042.1 GCA_018110855.1 Oscillospiraceae bacterium | reverse complement strand
TCCTTAACAAATCCGTCGATATAGAAAAAGCACATATCTCTCTGGCACACCGTCAGATGACGCTCAATAATATCAAAGCTTTCCTTAACCCGAAGTCTTTCGCTAATCATAGCGATATTCGAGCCGTAATCTATATATAATTTATCTTCCACCTTTTACCTCTCGTTTGCTTTTTTAGGGATTGTTGACAGAGAGAGGAAAAATATTCAAGGGGCGCAGAGTTTCCTTCTGCACCCCAAAAAATTAAATTAAGTTTACGAGATAACGTTTGTAACGCATTTTTGATTGCTATAGCGCCTCGTCATCAAATCTGCAGCAATCAACCTCGGTCTGTTGAAGCGTTGTATTATAACAAACGGAAGATTAAATAAAAGGAATGCAATTGATACTATCCATCCACCGATACCCTCCCATATAAAAACGCATCCAAAACCGAGTATAGCAGCCAAAACGTGCGTAGCCTCTGCAATACAGGTTTCCTTAATAAGAATCGGTATCTGATTATTTTGGTCAAGCCTTTTTCTTGGCATAAATTTAGGAATAATTTTCGTTATTATTACACTTGCATCAGGCAGCCTGGTTTTCCACTTCATTATATTGATTTTATTGTATATTCTGCCATTCTTTTCAAATCCAAAGCTCTTAAACGGAAATTTATCCTCAAATATCCATTTCCTTGGATATACCCTTCCTAATACAAAAATAATTATACCGGTACACAAAATATAACGTATTGTTCGTAAAAGCTGCATTTTTCCTCCTTTTATATCGCCTATTATTCAACTATTATTATGTAATCGTAAACGTCCTGTCCTCCGTTGATAATATAAGCTTCCTTGCCTGAGTAGCTTTCTTTAATATGCTTTTCTATCAAGGAGGCCTCCTCATCTGTTGCCTCTTTACCGCAGAAAACGATACAAACATCATGCGCAGGCAGACTGAGTCTATCAATAGTTTCAAGGGTTGTCGTCAGACGGTTATCATTTGCTGCAATAAGCTCCTTTCCAACGAAACCAATATACTCTCCGGTGTGAAGCTCCACACCGTCAATCAAAGCATCTCTTACACAATGGGATATTTCGGCGGTTATGACCCCATCCATCGCCAGCGTAAGATCGTCTACAATAGCATCGGCATCGCCAAGATTAGTATCAAGCATAGCAAGAGAGGCATAACCTGCGCCAACGGTTTTGCTCTCAATCACTCGAACATCAGATTTTTCGTATAAATGTGCAGCCTGCTGCGCTGTGAGGATAATATTACTGTTGTTTGGAAATACGAAAATTACGTCAGCATTCACCTCGTCAAATGCGGAAATAAAATCCTCAGCAGAGGGGTTCATGCTTTGTCCACCGTCAACGATAACATCAGCGCCTCTTTCACGGAAGGTATCTTTCAGTCCTTCTCCGCAAGCCACGGCAACAACACCATATTTTTTACGCTCAGCCTTGGGCTTACTTTCATTTTCCAAAAGCACGGTGTTGTTATGTTGGAGTGACATATTTTCAATTTTAACCTTAAGAAATTCTCCGTACTGCTGGCAGAAATCCAGCACCCTCTGAGGTGCTTTTGTATGTACGTGAAGCTTGACGATGCTTCCGTTTCTGACGGTGACGATGGAGTCTCCTATCATG
>JAGBFZ010000410.1 GCA_018110855.1 Oscillospiraceae bacterium | reverse complement strand
GCAATGCTTGCAAACAGAGTTATTTATCTTGCCGCCACCTTTCTTCCCTTTTTTCTGCTGTTGAATATCTGTCATCTTCTGAGGGTTCATATAGGCGGACGAAAGCTCCTGCTGCTGACATTTATTAACATTGCTGTGCTATGCTGCACCTATACGGCAGGCTATACCGACTGGTATTACAAAAACGTTTCTATAGACAGGTCGGAGGGATTTACCCGTCTTGTCAAGGAATATGGTCCGCTTCACTGGGTCTTTCTGACCGTTCTGGTGGGCTATGTGGCGGCGATGGCGATAATTATGATAGTCGCTCTTTTCAGACAGCAGAGATGTTCATATAAGTATGCAACGGTGCTGCTGGTATCGGTGCTTGTTACCTTTGCTTCTTATTTCGGTCAGCGGCTTTTGGGTTCCAAGGTCGAAATAACTGTGTATATTTACATTGTTCAGGAGATCATCGTTCTTCTCATTTTCAGGCGTATGGTAATGTACGATGTTTCAAAGGTTGTTTCGGATAATCTGGAGCAGTCGGAAAACAGCGGATATATCATATTTAACAGGAAAAAGCAGTTTATGGGCTGCAACAATGCTGCCAAGCGGTTTCTTCCAGAGCTGAAAAGTCTGCTTATTGACCACACCATTCCCGAGGAGAATGCTTATCTTTACGAAAACATCGGTTCAAATCTCAGGGACGAGAGCAGATATGTCTACTATCTCAAGCGTGATATGAGAGAATTCAAGATATCCATAAGCCCCGCATATTCGGAGAATAAAACAGAATGGACAGGCTATGTTGTGGAAATAGCGGACGATACGGGTCAGCGTGATTATATTCATCTACTTGATAATTATAACGACGAGCTTTCAAGGTCTGTTAAGGAACAGACTGCACATATCCAAAAAATGCAGGACAAGCTCATTCTCGGCATGGCGGATATGGTTGAGGGCAGAGACAGCAGTACAGGGGGACATATCAGGCGCACCAGCGATGTGATCGGTATTTTTACGGAAGCACTTCGCAAGGAAGGCTGTGAGATAAAGATGTCCGATGAATTCCTTGATAATGTAATAAAGGCAGCCCCCATGCATGATCTCGGAAAGATCGCCATTGACGATGAGATACTCAGAAAGCCCGGAAAATTCACTGCCGAGGAATTTGAGATAATGAAGACCCATGCCGCAAAGGGAGCTGAGATCATAAGGAAAATACTTGACGGTGCAGAGTCGGATGAATTTTCGGAAATAGCGATAAATATAGCCCATTATCACCATGAAAAATGGAACGGAACGGGTTATCCCGATCATCTTTCGGGGGAGGAGATTCCCGTTGAGGCAAGGATAATGGCATTGGCAGATGTTTTCGATGCACTTGTAAGCAAGCGCTGCTATAAGGAAGCTATGAGTTTTGCCAATGCATTCAGTATAATTGATGAATCCTTGGGAGAGCATTTTGATCCGATACTAGGCAGGGAGTTTATAAAATGCCGTCCAATGCTTGAAAAATATTATGATGAGACATTAAGTGTCTGTGACAGATCATAACATCAGCAAAAGGGTTTGCCGAAAAATCCTCGGCAAGCCCCTTTATTATATCTTTTCTATTTCAAGCACCCTGATGAGATTGTTAACATCATCAAGAGGCAGATTATTTATGTAAATTCTGTCGGTTTTCAGCCGAACACGCATATTAACCTCATTTTCAAAGGTATCCTCAGGTGAAAAACCCAGCATTTCAAGGGTCTCTTCAAGATTATCCGCCGCAAACCATAGCCTCCGCCCGTCGGTTGAAGCCTTTGGAAACTGTGCGGCATCATCGGGAACAAAAGCAGCCTCAAGCTCGTCCGTCAGATCGCTGATATGAATAGTGAGATTTCCTTCAAATTCCCGCTCTTCCGAGGAAAATCGGGACTGAAAGGAGCCGCTGTCATTTGAAAACATCAGGAAGCTGTCCATAGTCCAGCCCGAAAGCTCGTCTCCCACCTCAAGATTAACAGGCTCCCCGCTGCCGTCCGCCGGACGGAAGGTAAGCTCCCTGCCATCCTCAAGGGGAATGACTCTGTTTGCCATTGCTCCTGAATTATCTGCGTGTTCCTCATGCTCAACATAATAAGTCGATTTTGCGGAGAACTTTATCTCAGGCAGCTCCTCCTCGGGAGCAGTTGTTACAGAATATGCAGATGTATCGG
>JAGBFZ010000409.1 GCA_018110855.1 Oscillospiraceae bacterium | reverse complement strand
CCCCGAAATAGTTGATTATAATTTATCTACAGGCTTGACATCGATATTCTCGATCTCAAGATACTGCTTGTTCATGGGCGCCCTGCTCCAGCGGCGCTTGCCGATATTCAGTCTGGGCATTACACGATAAACGTAGGTGCTCCAGAAAACTGCTATTATTGTGATCGTCATAAACACGATGCCGATATCCGATATTCTTGGAATATTCATGGAAAGTCTGGAATCGTAGTCTGTGGGAATTATGAACAGGATATATCTGGGAATTACCGATACAGCCGCAAGTATTGACGCTGTATAGCCTGTCATGCACATCCAGAAGCGGGTGCTTTTCTTTTCCATTCCGTTGAAAAAGCGGGCTGTGTTCATAAAGAACATTACTGCTGTCATATAGGAAAGTATCTCGTAAATATACTCGGAATATCTGCTCGCTGCCACATGATTCGAAATGATCGTCATCATATCAATGATCTTCCACAGCGCATAAAGGGAAAATGCCGCACAGTTGCCCGATGAAGGTCCCTCGCTCTTGAATATATTCACTGCCATGGCAATGAAATTGAGCATTACAAGAACCATAAGGAAATGATAGAAAAACATTCCCCAGCTGTAGCCTGTAAGCATACTGTAATACTCTGCTTCTTCCTCGGAAAGCGTTTTCACTATCTCCTTATTCGCTGTTACAAGTGTAACAAAATAGAATATTATCTCGGCAGCGATCAGCAGCGCCATCAGAAGTGCGCTGAAGCCCGCTGCGGAAGGTATCTTCTTTTTAAGCCTGTCATATCTCAGTCTCATGGGATTAATAAGAATACATGAACCGATGACCTTATCCTTGGAGCTGCCCGCTATCAATACCGCTGCAAGCAATACAAGCCCTATCAGCAGGACAAAAAGAGTGTAGTTTTTCATGGGAGAAGGGTCGATGTACAGACCTGTGGTAAAATCCATGTTGCTGTAAAGCTGGATGGTTCGTGCTGCCACCGCAAGCACAAGTACGATAAG
Source organism: Oscillospiraceae bacterium (assembly GCA_018110855.1). Classification (GTDB taxonomy): domain Bacteria; phylum Bacillota; class Clostridia; order Oscillospirales; family Ruminococcaceae; genus Huintestinicola. Next base: position 2,308 of record JAGBFZ010000409.1, on the reverse strand, counting down.
ATATACTACCATTGATGCCTTTTTGGTAATAAATCCTCCTTTATTTGCCTTGGCGGTATTTTTTCGCATAGCCTCCGCGCTCAGCTGTTTCATTCTGCCCATAATCCGTTCAATCCTTTCGCAGATACCCTTCGGGGATATTGGAATCTCATTTTGCCGTGATTTTTGCCGAAAACAGATAATTGCTCTGCGCACCCTTAGGAATCATTTTTTTTAAAGATGAATATACATTTACAGGGTACACATAATACAACACTTATATTGTACTATATATTCCACTGATTGTCAAGTGTAAATTTGTCTGAAATTAATAATTTGTAATTATTTTATATGCATAATTTTCAAGAGTAAAAAATAATGAAAGGACGGTAAATTTTATGAACAGCTTTTTTAAATCAGTCATACTCTGGGCGGCAGTCATCTGCGCTATCCCTGCGGCGGCGGCAGCCGGCGGCATCAAGGCGGTGCCTCCCGAGGAGCTTACCGCTTCGCAGAGTCTCATTCTTCCTATGGAGGACAAGCTCAAGCTATTCTGCTCCTCCACGGGAGAGATCACCGAGCTTTCAGCCGAAGAATATGCGGTTTTCGCTGTACTTGAGGAGGTTCCCTTCATTCCCGACAGCGAGGCTCTCAAGGCTCAGGTCTGTGCGGCAAGGACCTATGCTGCAAGACGTATTTTATCGGGTGAAGATGAGAACGGGGCGCATATTTCCGATGACGGGGAAAAATATCAGACTGTTCTTTCGGAAGCCGAAGCAAGAGCTGTTTACGGAAAGGATTTTGATGACGTTTATTCGAAGGTCATGGATGCCGCAGATGCTACTCGGGGGGAGATAATTATGTACGACGGCACACCTGCGGCGGCGGTATTTCATGTTTCATCGGCAGGATATACGGAATCTGCGGAAAATGTGTGGGGCACGGCTTATCCTTATCTTATAAGCGTTCCATCGGACTGCTCGGAGACATTACACGAATTTACCTATGCTGAGCTGTCGGCAAGGATCTCAGCCGAATATGATACTGCGGGAGGATTTGACGGGATAGAGATATTATCACGCTCGGAGGCGGGGACGGTACTTTTTCTCAGAATATGCGGCATTGAAATGGATGGCTCGCGGCTTGCGGAGCTTCTCTCCCTTGAAAGTGCTTCCTTTGAGGCTTCCGACTGTGACGGCAAGGTGAGGTTTACCGTAAGGGGCAGCGGTCATCTTGCGGGAATGAGCATATGCGGTGCTGATGAGATGTCGCGGCAGGGGTACTCCTATCGTGAGATATTAGAGCATTATTATCCCGGAACTTCTATCGGTAAAATACAGTAAAAAAGGCTGACCGAAGGCTCGGTCAGCCGCTTTGATTTATCACATATAGGAGTCAAAGAAGGTGCCTAAAAAGCTGCTTGCAAAGGTGTTATATCCGCTGTAAAGACTTTTATTTCCTGAGGAATTACCGTACATCATGTCCTTGAAGGCGGTGGTCTGAGCCTTGTTTGCGGCAGCCTTGCCTATTGCTTCCGCTTTATCTGCGATACGGACAACGGGCGAATAGCTGCTTTTCATCATGGAGGAAACGGCATTGTCGTCTGCAGCACGGAGGGTTTCTTCATTAACTGTGAGCTTATTGTCGATGCCGACCTTGATCCCAATTCTGGACAAGGCTCCCGAATAGGTCTTTACTGCATTTGTCATGGAAAGCCCCGATCTGAGAGCGTCCACGCTGTCGGACTTGCCCATGGCTTCAATGGCAGAGTTGTAGCTCTCTGCAAAGGCACTGACCTTTTTTACAAGGGAGTCCTTATCCTTTATATCGGCAAGAGTCATGGAGCTGAGCTCTCCTGCCTGCTTCCTGAGATCCTTTGCCGCATTTGACAGCTTCATTTCAGAGGAAACGGTGCCTATTTCGCTGTCGGCAGAACCGCTCTCAAGCTGAGATCTGATCTTCTTTTGATATTCGGGGGATCTGACCTCGTCAACCTTTTTCATAAGCGCCTGAAGATCGGCGGCGGTATTTTTCTTTCCGGAGGTGCCCCCGTAAGAATACATTCCCGAGAAAAGCTTTGAATATGCGGAATAATTGCCGATGCCGTTTATGCTCATACTGTCAGCCCCTTTCCATAATTTCCTAAGCTAATTATAACTCATTCTTAGACCAAATTTGTAAACATTTCGTAAACTTTGCAAAACAAAAAAGACGCCGAAGCGTCTTTCTCATTGTACGTACAATTCGGTTATGAAATGTCTGCGATTTCCCGTCGAAAATCAGACAGCACGTGTTACCTTACCGGAACGGAGGCATCTTGTGCACACAT
>JAGBFZ010000041.1 GCA_018110855.1 Oscillospiraceae bacterium | reverse complement strand
CCCAGGGTATTCTTAATGTTACCAGCGTTGTATTTTTTGTCAGCGTTATATTTATTTTCAATTTCCTTACGGTAAGGGTGCTTGAGCGCCGCCGCTGGAGCTGAGGATTTTTAACTGAAAGGATTGAATAAAATGGCTAAAAAGAAAAACGAAGCTGAGATAAATTCTGCCGAGATTTCTTCAGACGGTGCTGTTGAGAAGAAAAAGGGCAGCTTTAACAAAAGAAAGCTGAAATACGGCTCCATTGCAGCTGCTATCACAATTATCGTTGTGGCGATCGTTGTGCTTGTGAATGTTATTGTTAACATGGCTTCAAATAAGGTGAATATGTCAATTGACCTTACCACAAACGGAAATTTCGAGATATCTCAGCAGACAATAGATTATCTTAACACTCTGAATCAGCCTGTGAATATCGTTTGTCTCTCCGATGAACTTACCTTCCAGACTGCCACATATATTTACTACAAGCAGGCATATGAGGTGCTGAAAAAGTATTCCATTTACAGCGATCTCGTAAATCTTACCTTTGTGGATATGATAGCAGACCCCACCTATGCCGAGCGTTACAAGGAGTCCTATAAGGGCGAGATCAATCAGTACAGCATTATCGTGGAAAACGAGGCTAACGGCCGTATCAAGGTTTTCGGTATTCAGGACCTTTACAATACCGAGTCTCAGTTTGATTACAGCAGCTTCTCATATGCAGAAGTTCCTGTGTCTTCAAAGGCTGAGCAGGAGATCACCTCCGCTATCATGTATGTTACCGATCCCGATCCTATCAAGGCAGTGGTATTCAAGAGCGAGACTTCGGGTACTTCCTATGATAACGTATATAATCTCCTTGCTTCCAACGGCTATGAAGTCAGCGAGATAAATCCTCTTGCTGAGACTATCCCTGAGGATACGGATATAGTTGTTATCAACGCTCCTCTCAATGACTATGATTCCACTGTTATTGATATGCTTTATGCTTTTCTTGACAATGACGGAAAGCTGGGCAGAAGTCTCATCTACTTTGCCGATTACAGCCAGAAGACTATGAGCAACATGGGTACATTCCTTGAGGAATGGGGTATCCGTGTGGAGGACGGTATTGTTGCGGACAGCGACATGAACAATCTTCAGAGTCAGAATCTTTATGTTATCCGTGATTATATCACTGAGAATGATTATTCCACAAACCTTGCCAATTCCTCGCTTCCTGTTATTGATTTCCAGTCAAGACCTCTTACGCTGCTTTTTGAAAATAAGGATACAAGAAGCACTGTTCCTCTGCTTCAGACCAAGGATACTGCATTTATTATGACAGACGAGGTTCAGCAGGCAATCAAGAACGGCGACACAGCAGGTATAAATTACGGCGTTCAGACCACTATGGCTCTCGGAAGAAAGTATATTTTCGATGAGGAAAACCAAATGGTGTTCAGCAATGTTCTTGTCATCGGTTCCTCCGAGACTCTTGATGAGAGCTTTACTTCCACCACCTATTTCAACAACGGTGATTATTTCATTTCAGTTGTGAACACAATGGCGGGCAAGAACAGCGGTATTTCTATCGTTGCAAAGGATCTTGGCGCAGACAGCTTCGATATTGACAGCGGAACTGCTAACAGATATTTTACCCTGTTCATTGTAATTATTCCTGTTGCTGTTCTCATTATTGGAACAGTGGTTTTCATCAGAAGGAGAAGCAAGTAAATGAAGTCCAATGTTAAGCTTTTGATAATCGGTGCTGCGACGCTTGTCGTGCTTGCAGCCGCTGTTATCCTGCTGAATGTTATGGGAGATGCGGAGGAGCCTTCGGAGGCGGTCGAGGAGACTACTGCTGCTTCAAATACTCTTTCCAGACTCCTTTATGACAAGGATCCCGCTCAGATAGACAATATCCATGTGTCAAACGAGTCGGGTGAATATGACATTGTTAAATATAATGACAGCTCATGGTTTGTTAAGGATTTTATCGGTCTTCCTCACAGTGCTGTGGCTGTGAACAGCATATGCTCAAGCGCAGCCACTCTCACTTCTCAGCAGGTCGCTTCGGATAATGCGGAGGATCTGTCGGTTTACGGACTTGACAAGCCCCGCGCTGAGGTTACAGTAACCTTCGGCGGAGGTTCTGATGTGAAGGAGCTGCTTATCGGTAACGATTCTCCCTCTGACGGACTTACCTATGCTTCATTCAAGGGTGAAAATACCGTTTATGCGGTAGATACCTCCGATGTGGAAGTGTTCCTTAATGACAGATTTTATTTCCTTGCCAAGACGGTTTACACAGCAAAGCAGGCGGAGGATGAAAATGACACCACCGACTACACAAAAATAACAAGCATTACCATCTCCCGAGAGGATATAGATTACGATATCGTTCTTGAATACGATGTCCGTCAGGATGATGAAGATGCGGTTTACGGAAATTCCTCCAGCCATGTTATGACAAGCCCTGTTTGTCTCGATCTGAATCCCGATACTTCATACGATCTGATATACAGTGTATTCAATCTCACTGCTACCGAGATAGCGGTTGCTGCTCCCACAGATGAGATCATTGCTCAGTTTGGTCTGGCAGATCCATTCTGCGAGGTGAGCTATGATATTACAGGCGGAGATTTCTATCTGCTTGTCGGAAATGAGTACACCGATGAAAATGGTATTCCCAAGGGAAGATACTGCATGGCAGACGGTATTGACATAATTTATATGTTCGATTACAGCATACTGCCGTGGGCAACTGTAATGCCTCTGGATATTACCATGTCCATGATAACAAGCACCTATATTTACACCATCAACACTCTTGAGATCGAGACTGCTGACAAAAGCGCAGCATTTGAGCTGAGCGGCGGAAGCGAGGCTTTCAATGTGGAATGTGAGGGCATTCAGGATGTTTCCGAGGACATCTTCAAGGATTATTATCAGTATATTCTCCGTGCGCCTGCCGAGGAGATGTATCTTGAGGAATGTACCGACCCTGCGGATATCACTATTACGATAATTCACGAAAACGGTGTGGATAAGCTTGAGTTTATAAATTCAACAGACAGAAAATCCATTATCCGCCTTAACGGCAGGACCAGCTTCAGATGCAGGACTTCTTATGTAAACAGGCTTATTGAAAATACAGAGCATCTTCTGAACGGTGAGAATATTGTTACCACATGGTAACTGTTGTGACAAATTCCGCATTATGTATATGTTATGATTGAATTATTCGATTGGCAAAATCTTTTTTAATAAAAATTATGAAAATGTTAAAAACTACTTGATTTTTAGATATTTTTGTGATATAATGTTTTCAAGAAGATTTGCAGATCAGACTATGATATAAGGAGGAACAGCTATGAGTGACGCAGCAGAAGCAAAAAAGACAGATTTCTTTACCTACAAGGGTTATCCGCTGGTAAGAAAAGGGGATCAGATATATTACGGCAATATGTACGACACCTATGTTATTATGATGCAGATAATGGAAAAGACCAAGGTAGGCGATCTTGATGTTGCCAGCAAGGTCAAGATCTACAAAATGGCTACCGATGAAAAGCTCAGCCCCGTTGAGGCTATCATCAAGCAGAGCGAAAAAAGCAGCCTTTATGAGGCTCTCGATATCGCTTATGCGTGGCTTTCAAGGTAACATTTACAAAGCAATTTGATATTTTGGCAACCTTTGATTTTTGTCAAGGGTGCCTTTTCTATATTATAAAATAATAAATCCCGCTGCAATGACAACAGCGGGATTTATACTTATCTCCATTAGTATTATTTTCTGTCAAAAAACAGAATATAGAATACGCCGCCTATCACAGTGAGGCACATCATGCTGATAATGATTTTTAGAGGCAGTGGAACAGACGGAGATTTTTCGTCCTCGGTAAACTTACTTTCTGACGTTTCTTCGGAAATGCTTGTATTTTCGGTCAGCTCGGTTTCTGAGACAGTAACGTCTGTGGTTTCTGAAGATACTGTCTGAGACTCGGTAAGGTCGGGTACAGTTTCGTCTGAGGGGTAAATTACAGATGCTTCGGATTCGGTCATGTCCGAAATAACAATAAGAGATTCGGTGTCGGAAGCAGCTGTATTTTCTGCGGATGCATCAGGCTCATCTGAAATACCCGTTACGCTTTCGGAGTTGTCCGTTGTCCATATACTGTCGGATATTTCTGTTTCTTTGACGGATGTTCCGTTTAAAACAAGGAGATATGCTCCCATAGGGTCAGCAGTGAATGACACTGTATTATCCTCAAGTGTGAATTTATCCAAATCGCACTCGTCAATTAAGGCATTTTCAGGATTTATGGCAAATGCGTTTTCAAGCTCGTAGCTGTATTTTTCTGAGCTTATCACGATCTCAAGATCTTTATCTGTAACCATCTGCTTGTTGGTGAGAATGATCTTCAGCTTATCGGGTTCATCCGAATCCACAGCGGCATACACAGAGCTTAATTCATCGTTATGGTTTTCTGAGAAAACAAGAGTATCTCCGAAGCTGCTGCCTTTGCCGTCATAGTCTGTATAGAGATTCAGAGCCGCCTTCTGGAATGGATATTTTTCCGAAAGGGGAGACAGGCAGGCAAGATATACCTCCTGCTCGGCAAATACACCCAAAGCGTCTATTTCTGCAATAGCACCGCTCATATTTTCACCGCCGCCGAAATCATATTCGGAAAAGGACAGTCTTGTTTTGGGATAATTCATTCGTATGGATGCCTGAAGTGTGGGGATAACCGGGGTGAACTGCTTATTCATCATTACGGTGACAGAGGTCTCAGTATAATCGGGATCCCAAAGTGTTCTGACCGACTGCATTCTCAGAGCGTCAGCGATCTGGTCAGTGCTTGTTCTGATGTCCTCACCAAGAGGCGTCTGTGCTTCTGTATAATAGTGAACGTCAAGCACATCAAGGAGACGGTAGCCTGTCTGGGCGCTTCGTGCCCGCATTTCGCTCAGATAATAGTCGATAAACCATGAATACTCATTTTCGGCAGGCGAAAGTCCTGTATCCGAAGGGCTTCCGAGATCAATACAGCCCTGAAGTCCGCTTAATGAGGGACCAAAAACAAAAGCATTGCTGTCGATAGCCTTTACAGCATTTGCCAGATTTGCAGAACGATCCGCAAGCTCCGCAAATGTCAGGGGAGGCTGATTTAATACAGGGAAATTCTCATTCCATTTGTCAGGCTCGCTGTCAAGGAAATAACCGTTTATCCCACCCTCGGCGGCGGTTCCGAAACGATTGACAAGATAACTCACATATTCGTCAATATATACCGTATCATCATATATATCGGGATGATTGAGGTATGTATCATTTTTATTAAATAAAACCTTCTTCCACCGGGTCTCCTTTGACGCTTCATCGTTTGACACGATACCCATTGAATCGGCGGCTGCATAGCCCATCATCGGCAGCGTCAGCAGCTTAACGGGGATATTATACATTCTGCTCCTTGTGGTCAGCTTTTCCGCATACAGAGCAGGTGATCCCCATTTGGAGGAGGGGTAATCGTCCACAAGAGAGATATCGTTGACGTTCATTCCCTGCGCACCGGAATTGGAATAGTTTGTTTCCCAGTTATAGGTTGAGATAGAAGTGCTTCTCTGTTTGATGACAGTGGGGGATATACTATTCAGATCTCCGATATCGTTTATGCCGTAAATGTAGGGGCTGATCTTTTTATGCCCTTTGTCCGTATCCACAAAAATGCTGGCGCCGCCTGTTGGGGGAATAATTTCAACAAACATTTCACTGTCTGCAAATGCCTTGCCCGTGAATGTACAGGCGGCGGCAATAGCTGCGGCGCAGGATATTATCTGTTTATACTTTTTCATTGGCAGACTCCTATACTACTGAATGATCCATAGATTAATTATATACTGTTTCAGAGTATTTTTCAAATGCAATTTATGGTTTTATTTCAGGATAAACAGCTTTGCGCAGGCTGTAAGGACTGCAAGGAAAATTATGTTTGCCGCAGTGAATATTCCGATAAAGCTCAGCTTGCTTTTTCCAGAGCTTACGGAAGCTGAGTAGAATTTAAAGGAGATCAGGCTTGCAAGGGACGCAATAAGTGTTCCGAGTCCACCTATATCAGCACCTAAGATGAGAGCTTTGTAATTATCGGTAAAGCCCGAAAGCATTACAGCTGCAGGGACGTTTGAAATGACCTGACTGAGAATAAGCGAACACTCAAATTCCCGTCCGTTGAGAGCTGTGACAATAGCTTTTGATACCTCGGGTATATTTTTCAGATTTCCCACAAATATGAAAAAGCAGGCAAATGTGATAAGAAGCCCATAATCCACCTTTGAAAACACATTGGGCTGAATTATTGCGATCACAAGGCAGACGGATGACAGGACATAGATGATATCTATTACTCTGAATACATACAGTATACATAGAATAAACAAAGCTGCATAAAGCGCAAGAAAATTATGATTCTTTATTTCAGGATCGTCATCAGTGCTTATTGTTATTTCTTCCTTTCTGATAAACAGTACAGATATAAACAGCAGAACAAAGCTGATCACAGCAATATATGAGGTGATCCCGAAAAAATCAGGGACTGACATTCCCGAAACTGAGAACAGAAGAAGATTCTGCGGATTTCCGATGGGCGTAAACGCTCCTCCCATATTTGCAGCGATCGTCTGCAGAACAATGACATAGACCGGAGAACGCCCTATCTTCTGATAAAGCATAATTGTAAATGGAACAAAGGCAATGAGCGCAACGTCATTTGTGATAAGCATGGAACTGAAAAATACCGTAAATACAAGAACCGTGGCGAGCTTTCTTGTGTCTCCCGCAAGACGGATAACGCTTACCGACAGCTTTTTGAAAACATTATTTTCGGCAAAGCCTGCCACAACTGCCATGAGGGAGAATAAGATCCCGATCAGGTTGGCGTCAATATATTCCACATAATCGGTTACGGGAACGAACATACAGGAAATAAGCGCTGCCGCCGCCGCGATAATTGTTACAGCTTCTTTTTTTAAAAGCTCTTTGAAGCTCACAACAGAGTCACTCCTAAAATGCAGCGTTGATCAGTATTCCGCTGAGAACGCCTATGATATAGAGAAAGAGGACAAAGATAAGGTTGTCCTTGATTTTTTTATTTGTTCGGAACAGAACTGCAAGCCCCATTCCCGCTCCAGTACAAAGACCGCCCACAGCGGTTCCGAAAGGGATACTTCCGTTTGCATAAAGCTCTGTGATAATAACAGAGGCGGCGCAGTTTGGTATCATACCCACAAGTGCTGCGGCGAAGGGCTGAAAGATACCCATGCTATTAAGAAAATCGGCTACATTTTCTTCTCCCGCAAATCCAATTATCAATCCCAGAACAAAATTTACGATAAGAATGAATATGAATATTGAAATGGTATGCTTCAGAGCGGAGATCCATATACCATGGCTTCCGCAGCCGCATTCGCTGCACATTTCGTCAAAATCTGCTTCATCATCATTTGAAAGCAGGAATTTTCCGATATATGAAAAAAGCACGCCGCCTATCACAGCGATAATAAGCTTTGCTGCAATGAGCTCCCAGAGAGAGCTTATTTTGTCGGGGTGAGCTATCAGAATTGGTATCGCTTCGTCAGAGGTGGAGATATACACTGCCATCAGCGTTCCTGCACCGATGATCCTGCTGGCGTAGAGATTAGTTGCGGCGATGGAAAATCCGCACTGAGGAACACAGCCTAACGCTGCTCCTGCTGCGGCGCCGCCCAGCTTTGAATGCCCCGCTTTTTCAAGAACGGTTGACAGCTTTTCTCCTGCATGATGCTCGATAAACTCCATGAGCAGAAATGCGGCATAAAGAAAGGGCAGCATTTTCACCGAGTCTAATAAAGCGTCAATCACAACATCTAAAATCAAATCCATAATAGTCTCCGATATTATTTATAATTATTCATATTAATTGAATCATATTTTTCTTTGTTTGTCAAGGATTTTTTCGGATTTATCTGACTTCGTTCACAAGCCTTCCGATACCCTCGACCTCACATTCGATAATATCGCCGCTTTTCAGATATTTCGGAGGCTTGAAGCCCATTCCCACGCCGCCGGGAGTGCCCATTGAGATTATTGTTCCTGCTTTGATCATCATACCGCTTGAAAGCTCCTCAAGGGCGTAAGGAATATTGTGGATATACAGAGCGGTGTTGCTCTTCTGCCTGAGCTCTCCGTTTACCTTGCAGGAGATATCGAGCTTAGGCGGGAAATCAAACTCATCTGCGGTTACAAGGCAGGGACCCATGGGTGCAAAGCCGTCAAAGCTCTTTCCTCTGAACCACTGCTTGTGGCGCATTTGTATGCATCTGGCGCTTACATCGTTCATTATTGTATAGCCGAATACATATTCACCTGCATTTTCGGCTTTTACGTTCAGAGCGTCTTTTCTTACAACAAATGCCATTTCCGCTTCGTAATCAAGCTCGGTCACGATGTCAAAATGACCGTTGATATAGTCTCCGCAGGGAACTGCTTCATTGACGTGCTTTGCAAAATATATGGGGAATTTCCTCTCTCCGCCGTATTCCGCTCCCATTACGCCGACGCTTTCCTCCGCATGGTCACGGAAATTTACTCCAAGACAAATGATATCTCTCGATGGACGGGGTATGGGTGCAAGAATCTTGATTTCAGACATGGATATGCCGCCCTGAATGCTTGCCAGCTTTGCTTTCATATCCGAAAGTTCGGTATCGCTGATATGAGAAGCGAGAGTCTCCATATCGGGATAGTCCGCTCCAAGCTCTGAGCAGGGGACTGCAAACTGTCCATTGGGTGATACTGCACCCACAATTTCGGAATTATTGTATAAAAAAGTTATAAGCTTCATAGTTCTACCGCCTTTATATATTACATTACTATACTACTTTAGCATATTTCTACAAAAAAGTCAATCGGAATTTGTGATAATAAAAAAATTTCCCTCGCTGAAATGTTGCATTTTGTGGAAAAATCTGATATAATAAATATATTATGCTTTTGCTCCGAAAGGATTGATCTATAAATGACCACTCAGGATATTTTAAATGTGACGGGGATACTTTTGAATTATCTTGTTCCTACATTGAAGGTTTTCGGCTTCACTCTTCTTTTTTCCATTCCTCTCGGTATGATTGCCGCTATGCTGAAAATGTGCCGCTTGAAGCCTGTTTCATGGCTCACAAATATTTACATCCTCATAATGAGGGGAACGCCTTTAATGCTTCAGGTCATTGCGGTCTATTACATAATTCCCTATCTGAAGCTTGCGGAGGGACTCCCATCGCCAATTGCTTCGATACTTGCGAGTATTGACATTCGCAGCGAAAATTATATGTTTTATGCGGTGCTTGCTGCTTTTTCGCTGAATTATGCCGCTTATTTTGCTGAGATATTCAGAGGGGGCATTGAGTCCATTCCAAAGGGACAGTACGAGGCTGCCGCTGCTCTTGGATTTACAAAGACGCAGACTTTTTTCAGAATAATCCTTCCTCAGGTTGTGAAGAGGATTGTTCCTGCTTCCTCGAACGAGGTCATTACTCTTGTTAAGGATACATCTATTGCCAATGTGGTTGCCTATGCCGAGATCACTCTGAAAGCCCGTCAGCAGATGCAGGTCTACAGTTCGCTTGTTCCTCTTATTATTGCGGGTGTGTTCTATTTTGTTTTAGCAACGCTGCTGACATTTCTTTTCTCCTTTATCGAGAAAAAACTCAGTTATTACAGATAACGGGAAAGGACAGTTATTATGTCAATGCTTGAAATAAATAAGCTTTCAAAAAGCTTCGGAAAGACTGAGGTTTTAAAGGATATTTCCTTCTATGTGGAAAAGGGTCAGGCGGTTTCTGTCATCGGGCCTTCGGGAAGCGGTAAATCCACTCTACTAAGGATAGTTAATCAGCTCGAAAAGGCAGACGGAGGCTCTATTTCCATATGTGGTACTCCCATGATGACCTGCGATGAAAACGGCAGGGCGGTTTATGCCGATGCAAAGACCCTTAGAGATGTTCGTTTGAAAATCGGACTTGTTTTTCAGAATTTTAATCTATTTCCTCATTTTACAGTGCTGAGAAATATTACCGAGGCTCCTGTCTGCGTTCTTGGAATGGACAAGAAGGATGCCGAGGAAAAAGCGATGGAGCTGCTGGGTAAAATGGGACTTTCCGCCAAAGCAAAGGAATATCCCTGCAATCTGTCGGGCGGTCAGCAGCAGCGTGTTTCCATTGCAAGGGCTTTGGCTTTGAATCCCGATATGCTGTTTTTTGACGAGCCTACATCTGCTCTCGATCCCGAGCTGACGGGTGAGATACTAAAGGTTATCCGCAGTCTTGCGGAGGAACAGATGACAATGGTAATAGTAACTCATGAGATGGCATTTGCCAAAGAGGTTTCGGACAGGGTTATTTTTATGGATAAGGGCATTATTATTGAAAACGGCACTCCCGAGGAGGTCTTTGAAAAGTCCGAGAATGAGAGGACAAGGCAGTTTCTGCAAAGATATAATAATTCATAAAAAATGGGGATATCGTATGATTGCGGTATCCCCGTAATTATTATATAAAAATTAACTTAATTTCCGTTTAAAGGGCTTGCATAGAAGAAGGATTTGTGCTATAATTAAATGTAACTCTGAAATAATGCAGGTTTGCCGAGGAGCGTGCTTTTTTGATAATTCTGGGAATAGACCCCGGTTATGCCATTGTGGGTTACGGAATATTGGATTATGATGGCTACAGCTTCAAGCCGAAGGGATATGGAGCTATAACCACCGAGGCGGGAGCGGATTTTTCGCTGAGGCTTTTAGATATTTACAACGACATGAAGACCGTTATCGGCAAGTACAAGCCCGACGCTATGAGCATTGAAAAGCTCTTCTTCAACACTAACCAGAAAACGGGTATTGATGTTGCTCAGGCAAGGGGTGTTATAGTCCTTGCAGCGGCGGAAAGCGGCATACCCATTTATGAATATACTCCGCTGCAGGTGAAGCAGTCTGTGGTGGGCTACGGCAGAGCGGAAAAAAAGCAGGTCATGGAGATGACAAGAAGTATTCTGGGGTTGGCTAAGGTGCCTAAGCCCGATGATACCGCCGATGCGCTGGCTCTTGCCATCTGTCACGGACACAGCTCCTCGGCAGTGAAGTTTGAATAATGCGAAAGGATTGAGCGGGAATGATATACAGCGTCAGAGGTACGCTTATTATTAAGGAAGCGGGACTTGCAGTCATTGAATGTGCGGGCGTGGGCTACGGCTGCCGCACTACATATAACACTCTTGCTGCTCTTGGAAATATAGGCGATGAAGCAATGCTCTATACTCATCTGCAGGTCAGGGAGGACGGAACAGAGCTTTTCGGATTTTATGATAAAAAGGAGCTTGGCTGCTTTAAAATGCTGCTGGGCGTTTCGGGAGTGGGTCCCAAGGCGGCTCTTTCCATTCTGTCGGATATTGATCCCAACAACTTTGCTCTTGCAGTTGCCACAGGCGATTTCAAGCAGCTTACAAAGGTAAAGGGAATTGGTCCCAAAATGGCTCAGAGGATCGTTCTTGAGCTGAAGGACAAGATATCAAAGGATCAGATGAGCTTCACTCAGGCTGCTCCCGCAGGAAAGGTCAACAGAGCCTTTATTTCAGGCGGAGCAGCTTCGGAGGCTGTGGATGCGCTCCTTGTTCTCGGCTATACTCAGGCAGAGGCGGAGGACGCTGTTTCAAAGCTTGACCCGTCTCTCTCACCGGAGGAGCTTATCAGGCTCGCTCTCAAAGGACTTGCAAAATTTAAGTAAGGACTGGTTTTTGTGCTTGTTTTTCCAAATTACAAGAAATGCTCGGTCAATGTGATCTCATCAATCAAAAAGTATTATCGTATTCCCACCAATGTTCCGTCCATTGAAAAGCTAGATGATGAGCTGAACAGAATGTATAAGAACGTGGTTCTGATAGTTCTTTGCGGGGTCGGGGAGAATATGCTGAGAGCATCCCTGAAACCGTCGGATATTCTGCTGAAAAAAATGACGGAGCAGCTTACATCTGTTTGTCCGTCATATCCTGCGGCGGCGGAGGTAAGCTCTGTTTCGGGACTTTATCCCAACGAGCACGGCAGGCTCGGGCAGACTATGTTCTTCAAGGAATTCTGCCGGACGGTTGAGCTTTCCTCCAATCTGGATCCCTATTCAAATCAGCCTGTTTCGGTGGCGAATGCTGCGGATTTTATCCTGCCCTATGAAAATATTTTCGGTGAGATAGCAGGCTCCATATTAGGCTCTGTTCAGCCCTTTTCCATAGCTCTCCCCGGTGTGAAAATAGCAGAAAACAAAAGCTATCACAAGGTCGCTGATAATCCTAAGCGTATGTTTGAGCTTATTAAAAAGATCGCTGAGACCGATCAGAACACATTCACCTATGTTCAATGGAATGCTCCTCAGGAATCCGCAATCAGATACGGCTGCGAAAGCGAGGAGACAAAGAGCATTATCAGGGATATCAATGACACTGTGAACGGGCTTTCAAAATCCATGAAGGATACGCTGATAATCGTGACATCCACTCATGGAATGAAGGATATTTCTTCGGAAATAATGCTCAATCTGAAATATGAGCTTTGCGACTGCCTGCTTATGCCTCCCGTATTCGGCGGACGGGCTGTGAATTTTTATGTTAAGGCTGACTGCCGCTCCGATTTTGAAAGGCTTTTTGCAAGAGACCTTTCAGAGGATTTCCATCTTATGAGCCGCAGTGATATTCTGAAAAGAGAGCTGTTCGGCTGCGGAAAGACAAACAAGAAAATATATGATTTTATCGGGGATTACTGCGCCTTTGCCATGGGTGACAAGTCGCTGACGTTCAGGGCATTGAATCAGAAGCACCGTTCCCCCGACAAGGCAGGCTCGGGAGGTATTACATCTGATGAAATGTGCCTTCCTCTCTGTGTTATCACCACAAAGCAGACATCGGGCTGGAAACGTCCCCTTACTGAGAACATTGCCCCGAGATCCTTTAACTGATTTTTTGAAAGGAGTGACTTCGGATTGCTGGAACAAAGCGATATGGAGCTTGATTTTGAGGAACGCATGGTTTCGCCCGAATCCATGCCATCTGATGATGATATAGATTATTCCCTCAGACCTAAGACTCTGAACGAATATATCGGTCAGGACAAGGTCAAGGAGAATTTAGCCGTTTACATAAAGGCGGCAAAGCAGAGAAATGAATCTCTCGACCATGTTCTTCTTTACGGTCCTCCGGGGCTTGGAAAAACCACCCTGTCCACTATAATTGCCCATGAAATGGGAGTGAATATCAGGACTACTTCGGGTCCTGCTATTGAAAAGCCCGGCGATCTGGCGGCTTTGCTTACCAATCTTTCCGAGGGTGACGTGCTGTTTATAGACGAGATACACAGGCTTTCACGCTCTATTGAGGAGATACTTTATCCTGCAATGGAGGATTTCGCTCTTGATATAATTGTGGGAAAGGGTCCCTCTGCCCGTTCTTTGAAGGTGGAGCTGCACAGGTTTACTCTTGTGGGCGCTACCACCCGTGCGGGACAGCTTACTGCTCCCTTGAGAGACAGATTCGGAATTATTCAGAGACTTGAGCTTTATTCTCATGAGCAGCTTTCGGATATTATCATGCGAAGTGCGGTCATTTTAGGCATTGCCTGCGATATTGACGGCGCTGCGGAGATCGCCAAGCGTTCACGGGGAACTCCCCGTATCGCAAACAGGCTCTTGAAACGAGTAAGGGATTTTGCGGACGTTATCGGTGAGGGCAGGATAAACGGCGAGATAGCCGCCATTGCTCTTGACCGCATGGAGATAGATTCCTTGGGTCTTGACAGCCTTGACAAGCGTTTCTTAAATATGCTTATCACAGGCTACGGCGGAGGTCCTGCGGGACTTGAGACCTTAGCTTCGGCTATCGGCGAGGAATCGGTCACTCTTGAGGACGTGTGCGAGCCGTATCTTATGCAGCTGGGTTTTATTTCCCGTACACCAAGGGGACGGTGTGCCACAGCTCTTGCATATAAGCATCTTGGTATAACCGCACCCGACAAACAAACCTCATTGTTTGAGTAATTTCGAGGAGATTTCAGTTATATATGAGCATTTCACTTGGTTCGGAGGGGAGCTTCTGCGCAGCTGCAGGGGATATCTCCTGCGAAGCTGTACTTGATTTCGGTTTTGCCGCTGCTGCGGTATTAGGCAGAAAAAACAGCGGTGCTATCCTTGTGGGAACAGATACAAGGCGTTCTGCCAATGCATATGAAGCCGCATTTACGGCGGGAATATTGTCAGCGGGGACTGATGTTATCAGTCTCGGAGTTATCCCCGAGCCTGCGGGTGCTTTTCTTGTAAAAAAGCTCGGTGCTGACGGCTTTATTATGATAGGAGATCCCGACCGTGAAGCAGGATACATCGGCTTTTCCGTCTATGACCCGAACGGACGGCGAATTTCCGAGGATATTTCGGAAAAAATTACTGATATTCTTGATCAGAAAAATTTTCACAGATCAGATCTTTTCGGCATAAGAACAGTTTACGAAAATGCTGTTTCGGAATATGCAGATTTTATTCTTAAAAATTCCGATACGGAGCTTTCGGGGCTTACTATTGCGGCTGACTGCGCAAACGGAGCGGTGGCATCGGCTGCCGAGGAGCTTTTTTCCGCTCTGGGTGCAAAGGTTTATCTTCTTAACTGCGAACCTGACGGGGATAATATCAACAGATCCTGCGGACTGTCCCATATGGAAGGCCTTTCGGCATTTGTCAGAGATAAAAAATGCGATCTGGGCGTTTCATTT